>CBDUKG010000009.1:0-47067 GCA_965367745.1 uncultured Flavobacteriaceae bacterium
TTTGTTGATCAAAATCCATTGCTCTAATTCTATATTCTACTTGATCAAAATCGTACGAAGCAACAATTACATAATTATATGAACGCATATCTCCTAATAAACGAATCATACAACGTTCATTAAACTTTACAAACTCTTTAGAAAGCCTTTTTTTTCCACTTTCAGAAACTGTATTTAAGTTTTCAACCAAAAACTGATCGCCTGGAATCCCCAAGACGTGCTCTTCTATCAATGTATCTTTATATACTAAAAAATTGATGTTATTTGGTGATAAAATATGCTCTAGCTCCAAACCATAAACTCGAGATGCATCTGCTTTTTTAATGTATAAATAGGTGTGATTATCATTTAAAATATTTCGAATTTTAATTCTAAAAGGCTTCGAGTTTCCAAATGTGCAATAATCTATGGCATCTACTGTTAAAAATGGTAAAGAGTCTTCACTACCATCACCATGTAAAATTAAATACATGCGTTTTAAACTTAAATCAATTTCATCTCGTTCATATTCTGCATAATACACACGCACCCACAAAGTATCTTCACCATTTTTATCATAAACTACAATTGCTCCAGCAAAGCGTAATAAGTCATCATAAAAAACAGGGATTTTAATACTTCTATTGTATTCTGTTAAATAATCAAACAATTGCTGGTTAATTGGATATGCTGGTTTTTTTTGTGAAATTAATTTTTGTTCTTCCATCTTTTATCTCTTCTAAAATTCAAATTTAGTATATTGCCGTAACAAATTTGAATTATCGTCGTCTTAATTTTATACAAAACTATTTTATATTGGAAACTATTCTCTCTCTAAAAAATCTAAATAAAAAATTTGGAAATATACATGCTGTAAATAATTTATCTTTTGATATTAAAAAAGGTACAATTTATGGTATTTTAGGTCCTAATGGAAGTGGAAAATCAACAACACTAGGTATTATTTTAAATGTTGTAAACAAAACTTCTGGCGAATTTAGCTGGTTTAATGGTAAAATATCAACACATCAAGCCTTAAAAAAAGTAGGTGCTATAATTGAGCGCCCTAATTTTTATCCTTATATGACTGCTATACAAAATTTGCAATTAGTCTGTAAAATTAAGGAAATACCAACTACTAAAATTGAGGAAAAACTAAAAACTGTGAATCTATTTGAACGTAGAAATAGCAAATTTAGAACCTATTCTTTAGGAATGAAACAGCGTTTAGCAATAGCTTCTGCCCTATTGAATGATCCAGAAATTTTAATTTTAGATGAACCTACAAATGGTTTAGACCCACAAGGTATTCATGAAATTCGTCAAATTATTAAAGATATTGCTGCCAATGGAACCACTATATTATTGGCTTCGCATTTATTAGATGAAGTTGAAAAAGTATGCACACACGTTGTTGTAATTCGAGAAGGACTAAAATTATATTCTGGTAGTGTTGATGAAATGACTGCTTCACACGGTTTATTCGAATTAAAAGTTGAATCTGATACCGCTAAATTACTTGAAGTTTTAAGTAAATTTGAAGGAATTTCTGCCATAAAAGAAGAAGAAAACACTATTATAGCAACACTTAGTAAACCTATTTCCGCTTCAGAAATTAATAATTATTTGTTTAAAAACAATGTTGTTTTATCGCATTTGGTAAAACGAAAACCTAGTTTAGAACAACAATTTTTAACACTAACCAACAACAAATCATAATGTTACGATTATTAAACATAGAAATTCATAAACTAAAATACAATAGCGCAAGTAGAATACTAATTCTTATCTATTTTATTTTACTTACTTCAATTGCACTTATTGCCGCCATAAAATTTGATATTGGCCCAATTCAATTTCATTTAGCAGAACAAGGCATATTTAATTTTCCATATATCTGGCATTTTAATACGTTTATGGCCTCCATTTTTAAATTCTTTTTGCTACTCGTAATTGTATCTATGATGGCTAATGAGTACAGCAACAAAACATTAAAACAAAATTTAATAGATGGTTTAAGCAAAAAAGAGTTCATACTTTCAAAGTTTTACACCGTAATAGCACTTGCTTTTGTATCTACACTTTTTGTATTCTTAGTATCTATTGTTTTAGGATATAGTTATTCCGACTTTAATGAATTCTCTATTGTAACAACCGATTTAGAATACTTATTTGCATTTTTTATTAAATTAGTTGGATTCTTCTCTTTTGGTCTTTTTATGGGTATTTTAGTTAAAAGATCTGCTTTTGCAGTTGGAGGAATTTTAGTATGGTTTTTTGGAGAAAGTATTTTAAAAGGTTATTTATTTTGGCAATTTAAAGATATTGATGGAACTACTGAACGCGTAAATAGCATTATGCAATTTTTACCATTAGAATCCATTTCTAACTTAATAAAGGAGCCTTTTACACGCTTAAGTGCTGTAAAAACAGTTGCACAACAAGTTGGAGAAAACTTATCTAAAGATTTTTCTGTACAACCTACAGATTTATTAATTGTAACTGTATGGACAGGAATATTTATTTACTTATCCTATGCATTATTAAAAAAGCGAGATTTATAAAAAATCATTATTAATTTTTCTGTTCACTTAATAAATTTCATCTAAAGCTGAACTCAAATAAGTATGATTTAAACCTTATTTTAAAAGATTATTATAATTAAATTAATTTAGTTATTATATATTTGATTTTTTAAATTTAAGTTTTTAAATGAAAAAAGCATTTCTTATTGTTTTTATATTTTATAGTATTACATCTATTGCCCAAGGAGAAGCTAATATTTGGTATTTTGGGGAAAATGCAGGAATTGATTTTAACTCTGGAACTCCAGTTGCAATTTCTGATGGTCAAATAAATACTCGTGAAGGTTGTTCTTCTTTTTCTGATGCAAATGGAAATTTATTGTTTTATTCCGATGGTACAACTGTTTGGAACAAAAATCATACCCCAATGCCAAATGGAATGGGCTTAAAAGGGCATTCATCTAGTACGCAATCTGCCATGATTATTCCAAAACCTCAAAGTACTACAGAATATTATTTATTTACTGTTGGAGCTCGAGTTAGTGGTGGTCAATATGGGTTTTATTATTACACAATTGATATGACCCAAAATGGAGGTTTAGGAAATGTTGTTGCTGGTCCTATTGATTTAAATGAAGGAAAAGCAGAATCTTGGTCTGAAAAGGTTGCTGCTATTAACGGTAAAGAATGTGAAACTTTTTGGGTATTATCTTATGTTCAAAATCAATTTAAAGCTTATAAAGTTACTAACACTGGTGTTGCCGAAGATCCAGTTACATCAACTGTAAGTAATTTTGCGAATGACCGACGAGGTTATTTAAAAATTTCTCCTGATGGTAAAAAAATAGCCATTGCGCATATGGGAGATAGACGTTTTATTTTATATGATTTTGACAATGAATTTGGTACTGTTTCTAATGAAAATATTTTAAACCTTACTGCTCCAAATAACGCACCTTATGGTGCAGAATTTTCAGGTAATGGAGAAAAACTATATGTTACTGGTTCTAACGATTTTTACAGTGAAGTTGATTCAGAATATAACAATCCAGAGAACCACACCTCTACATTATACCAATTTGATATTACAAAAAACACAACTGCTCAAATAAATAATTCAAAAGTTGTTATAGATTCTAGAGATCTATTTAGAAGTGCATTACAATTAGGTCCAGATCAAAAAATTTATAGATCTATGTCTTACACTTATAACGCAGGAATTCCTTTTTTAAGCGTGATAGAAAATCCTGAAAATGATGGAACTGAAAGCAGTTATAAACATAATGCAATAAACTTGGGATCTAAAAGATCTACACAAGGTTTACCTCCTTTTATTGCATCAATTTTTTATTTGATAGAAATTAAAAATCAAGAAAATGATGAAATAATTACCAATCAAACTATTAATTTATGTACAGGTAACGATTATACTTTTAATACTGAAAATTTACCTGGGAAACCTATATTTAATTGGAAATTTAAAGGTACAACAATAACAACAACAGAAAGTCTTACCATTTCAAACATCCAAAAGTCAGATGCAGGATTATACAATCTTGAAGTGGATTTGGTTGATGACTGTGGTAAATCAATACTTTATAAAGGTAAATTTGAGATAGCCGTGTTTGATCCCCCAATTACTCCTCCAAAAATCATTTACGATCAATGTGATGTTGACCAAAATAGTTTGGATGGAATTACACTTTTTAACCTAAACACAAAATTATCTGAAATCACAGCTAATAATTCAAATTTAGAGGTACTCTTTTTTGCTTCGGAAAAAGACTTTGAAAATGATGAGCCAATTACAAATCCAGCTGAATATATTTCGGCTACAAATTCAAATATTGTTTTAAAAATTACAGATAAAGTATCGAACTGTTTTACAATTGGTGCTATGGAAATTAATGCCTATCCAACTAGTTTAGACATTTATGAATCACACTATATTTGTGAGAATGATTTAGGTATTGGAACACAATACAGCATTGATAGTGGTGTTGCTCAATTTGATTTTGAAGCAAAAAGAGACACTATTAAAACCATTTTTTCTAATTATGATATTGTTGTAGAATTTTACGAAAACATAAATAACCTTCAGCTTCTAACCAATCCAATATCAGGAATTAAAGCATATTCAGATAGCGAAATTTTTGTAAGAATTTCCAATAAAGATAATAACAATTGTATTTCTGCAGGAAAATTTAATATTATAATTAATAAAATTCCATTACCCAATAATGTTAATGAGGAAGTTATTTTGTGTATTGGGAATATAGAAGATGCTGCAAAAATTTATACCGTAGAACTCGATGGTAATACTAATATAAACGGTGATCAATACCAATGGTATTTTAACAATATGCCAATTATTAATGCTACAAATCCAATTCATTTTGCTGAAAAAGAAGGTGTATACGAAGTTAAAGTATTTAGAAATTATGAAAATAACACAACTACTACGAGCGATAATAGCACCTGTGAAGGTTTTAGTATTTTTAACGTAAAGGAATCAAACATACCAGTTTTATATGCTGAAAATATAACTATTCAAGATGATTCTTCAAACAATACAATTACGATAAATACTGATAATTTAGGAATTGGGTCTTATGAATTTTCCCTAAACAATTCTAATGGAAATTACCAAGACGAAGCATTTTTTGAAAATGTTCCGGCTGGAATTCACAAAATATATGTAAAAGATAAAAATGGCTGTGGGTTTACAGTGCTAGAAGTTTCGGTAATAGGTTTTCCAAAATTCTTTACACCAAATAATGATGGAATAAATGATACTTGGCGAATTCCAGGTGCGAATAACGATTTTTACCCAACTTCAAACATCTATATTTTTGATAGATTTGGTAAAATAATTACATCCTTAAATCCAAATGAAAAAGGTTGGGATGGAACTTTAAACGGTAAATTATTACCATCTACAGATTACTGGTACTCAGTAGAACTTACTGATAAACAAGGTGATATTAGAGTTAAAAAAGGGCATTTTAGTTTAATTAGAAGGTAACTAACTACTGTTTTAATAAAACAGCCTTTTGTCTTCCGTTTACTAAATAAGAATTTACTTTTGGAATAGTTTCTCCTTCAAATAATTTATTACCTGAGGAAGTTATTTTTTTTCCATCGGCTGAAATAATTTCAAAAATAATAGAATTCTCTTTTTTAGTATATGTTGAAACTAGAAAAGAATCTTGTACCTCAAAAAAACTGGTAAAAATGTTAGTTTTAAAATATGAATCTATTACAATTGTATTTTTTTCATCAATTACATAATACCCTTTTTTGGCATCTATCAAATTTAAAACATAGTCTCTCACGTCTTCTTTTCCTTTAAAATCATATGTTATTTTCCATTGAAAAATAGAATCGGACTTTTTCTTAATAGCAAGTTTCATAGTTACTCGCATTGCAATAGAATCTACTCCATATATTTCAAGATCTCCTTTATAATTTCCTTCCCAAGAAACAGGAAACGATTCTTGTGACAAACTCTTAAAACTTAGAAATACTAAAACCAAACAAGAGAAGAATACTTTTAATTTCATACTATATTTTTAAAAAGATTAAAATTACACATTATTACCAAATTTTATATAAAAACCTTTAATAATAAAGATTTGTTAAATAAATATCCCATTTAAATATGTACATAAATTAGCGTATTTTTGCACTATGCGACTAAAGTTAGAATCTAAATTTAAACCTACTGGAGATCAACCTGAAGCTATAAAACAGCTTGTAGCTGGAATTGAATCTAACGAAAAATTCCAAACACTATTAGGTGTTACTGGCTCGGGAAAAACATTTACAGTTGCTAATTTAATTGAAAAAGTACAGAAACCAACGTTGGTTTTAGCTCATAATAAAACATTAGCTGCTCAATTATATTCAGAGTTTAAACAGTTCTTCCCAAGTAATTCGGTGGAATATTTTGTTTCGTATTATGATTATTATCAACCAGAAGCATTTTTACCTACAACTGGAACATATATTGAAAAAGATTTATCCATAAATGAAGATATTGAAAAACTAAGAATTAGTGCTTCTTCTGCCCTTCTTTCTGGAAGACGCGATGTTATTATTGTGGCATCCGTTTCTTGCATTTACGGTATTGGAAACCCTGTTGAATTCAAAAAAAATATTATTACAATTGAAGTTGATCAAGAAATACCGCGTACCAAGTTTTTACAATTATTAGTTGCGAGTTTATATTCTAGAACAGAAACTGAAATTAGTAGTGGTACTTTTAAAGTGAAAGGAGATACGATTACAGTGTATCCTTCTTATGGAGAACATGCGTATAGAATTCACTTTTTTGGTGATGAAATAGAAGAAATTGAAAGCTTTGATGTTACTAATAATCAGGTTGTTGAAAAATTTGAACAGCTAACTATTTATCCTGCTAACTTGTTTGTTACATCGCCAGATGTGTTACAAAATGCAATACACGCTATTCAGGAAGATTTAATGAAACAATTTGAATACTTTAAAGAAATTGGCAAACATTTAGAAGCAAAACGTTTAAAAGAACGTACAGAATTTGACTTAGAAATGATTCGTGAATTGGGCTATTGTAGCGGAATTGAAAACTATTCTCGATATTTAGATGGCCGTGATCCTGGAACAAGACCTTTCTGTCTATTAGATTATTTTCCAGATGATTATTTAATGATTATTGACGAAAGCCATGTAACTGTACCGCAAGTTCATGCAATGTATGGTGGTGATCGATCTAGAAAGGTAAACTTGGTAGATTATGGTTTTCGATTACCAGCAGCAATGGATAATAGACCTTTAAAGTTTGAAGAGTTTGAAGCCATTCAGAATCAAGTAATTTTTGTGAGTGCAACTCCCGCAGATTATGAATTACAAAAAACAGAAGGTGTAATTGTAGAACAAGTTATTAGACCTACTGGCTTATTAGATCCCGAAATTGAAGTTCGTCCAAGTATCAATCAAATAGACGATTTATTGGAAGAAATACAAATTCGAGTTGAAAAAGACGAACGTACTTTAGTTACTACTTTAACTAAACGAATGGCTGAAGAATTAGCAAAATACCTAACCAGAATTCAAGTACGTTGTAGATATATTCATTCTGATGTTGATACTTTAGAACGTGTAGAAATTATGCAAGATTTACGAAAAGGATTGTTTGATGTTTTAATTGGCGTAAACTTATTACGTGAAGGGCTGGATTTACCCGAAGTTTCTCTTGTTGCTATTTTAGATGCCGATAAAGAAGGTTTTTTACGTTCGCACCGTTCATTAACACAAACAATTGGTAGAGCAGCACGTAATGTTGAAGGAAAAGCAATTATGTATGCTGATAGAATAACCAAGAGTATGCAATTGACTATAGATGAAACTACTAGACGAAGAGAAAAACAAGTTGCTTACAATACAAAACACAATATTACACCTACACAAATTAAAAAAAGTATAGAAAATACGTTGGCAAAAAATACTGTTACTTCATATCATTATGATAATGGTGCAAATATGGCTGCAGAAGAAGAATTAGACTATTTATCTAAAACTGAAATTGAAAAACGCATTCGAGAAAAACGAAAACAAATGGAAACAGCTGCAAAAGCATTAGATTTTATTGCCGCTGCTAAATTACGTGATGAAATAAAAATGCTGAAAGAAAAAATTTGAAATTCTTAAACCTGACTTAACAAGTTTAAGAATTTCAATTTTATACACTTTTAATTTATTAATTCAAAAGATTGTTTGGCTATTTCCAACTCTTCATTTGTTGGAATAATTAATAATTTAACTTTAGACTTATCTGAATGTATTTCAGTTAATTTTCTAGCTTTAATGTCATTTTTTTGTACATCTATATCAATCCCAAAGAAATCCATATTTTCACACACCATTTTTCTAAGAACTATTGAATTTTCACCAACACCTGCAGTAAATACAATGGCATCAACACCATTTAAATTAGCAATATAACCTCCTAAATAATGTCTAATTCTGTAAGCACTCATTTCTAAGGCAAGTTGACACTTTTCATCTCCTTTTATTGCTTCAGCTTCAATATCTCTATAATCTGATAAACAACCTGTTAAACCAATCATACCACTTTCTTTCTGAAGCATATTATTAACTTCATTTAGCTCATAACCCAAATTATTAACTAGGTGAAAAATGATTGAATTATCTATTGAACCACTTCTACTTCCCATAATTAAACCTTCATTTGGCCCAAAACCTAAAGAAGTATCAACACTTTTTCCGTTTTTTACCGCAGTTATACTGCACCCACCACCTAAGTGAATGGTAATAATTTTTTTACTTTGAGCTTCTCCTAAATAAGTACGTGCTAATTTTGCTACATATTTATGGCTAGTACCATGAAAACCAAACTTACGAATTTTATGCTCTTCTAAAAATTTATTTGGAATAGCATATTTATATGCTTCAACAGGCATTGTTTGATGAAATGCAGTATCAAAAACTGCAATTTGTTTTGCATTTGGAAAAATATTTTCTGCAACAACAATACCTTCATAATTAGCTGGATTATGCTGTGGAGCCAACGAAAATAGTTCTTTAATTTTAGCTTTTACTTTTTCATCAACCAAAACGGTATCTGAAAAAGCATCTCCACCATGTACAACTCTATGACCTACTGCAGCTATTTCAGAAGTTGATTTTATTACTCCAGACTCTTCGTCTAATAAAAATTTTACAACTTTTTCTAAACCCTCTTTATGGTTAGTAATCATACATACTCTATCAATTTTATGGTCTTTTGATTTGTAATGTACCTCTGGATTGGTTAAGCCAATTCTTTCAACTAAACCTGAACAAATTACTTCCTCTTGAGGCATATTAAATAATTGATATTTAATAGAAGAACTACCTGAATTTATAATTAAAATTTTCATTTTTTCTTTAATATTTTTTTAGCAATTACAGTTACTAATTGTACTTAATTTTTAATATGCAAAATGCAATTTATTCTATTCCTTGAGCTTGAATTGCAGTTAATATTACTGTATTAAAAATATCATCAATAGTACAGCCTCTACTTAAATCGTTCACTGGTTTATTTAAACCTTGTAACATTGGTCCAATTGCCAATGCTCCTGTTTCTCTCTGCACAGCTTTATACGTATTATTACCTGTATTTAAATCAGGGAAAATCAATACGTTTGCCTGTCCTGCAACTTCAGAATCTGGTAATTTACTTTTTCCAACAGTAATATCTACTGCAGCATCATATTGTATAGGACCTTCAATTTTTAAATCTGGTCGTTTTTCTTTAACAATTTCTGTAGCTCTTCTAACAATATCAACATCAGCACCTTTTCCAGAAGCTCCTGAAGAATAAGAAAGCATTGCAATTTTAGGTTCCATACCGAAATTAATACTAGATTCTGCTGATGAAATAGCAATCTCTGCCAATTGTTCTGAATTTGGATTTGGATTAATTGCACAATCGCCAAAAACAGATACTCTATCTTCTAAACACATAAAGAAAATTGATGAAACTACCGAAACACCTGGTCTTGTTTTTATAAATTGTAACGCTGGTAAAATAGTGTGTTGTGTTGTATGCGCTGCTCCAGAAACCATTCCGTCAGCTAAACCTTTATAAACCATCATTGTTCCAAAATAAGAAACATCTCCCATTAAATCTTCCGCCATATCTATTGTTAAACCTTTATTTTTTCTTAATTCAAACAAAGTATTGGCAAAATCTTTAAAATAATCAGAACTTACAGGATCAATAATATTAAATTTATTTATATCAACTGTTAAACCTAAACGAGTTATTGAATCAACAATTTTATCGTAATCACCTAATACAGTAATATTAACAATATCCATTTGAACTAACCTTGCAACAGCCGTGATTATTCTATCATCATTACCTTCTGGTAACACAATATGTTTACGTTGCTGTCTAGCTCTTTTCAATAAATTATATTGAAACATTCTAGGAGTTATACTATCGTTTTCAAAGGTTATTAATTTTTCATTAAGTTTATCTACATCAACATATTTATCAAAAATATTTAAAGAAGTTGTAATTTTCTCCTTATTTTCTGCATACATATGAGAACGTATAGCTCCAATTTTATTTGCAACAGTAAATGTACCTTCCTTAACAGTTAGTATTGGAACTACCTGTGCTAAACCATCAATTAGCTTAATAATTGGTTTTTCTGGAGTGATTCCTCCTGTAAGTACAATTCCAGCAATTTTAGGATAATTTGAAGAAATATTTGCTTGTAATGCTCCTAAAATTATATCAGCTCTATCGCCTGGAGTTATAATTAAACAGTTTTCACATAAATGTCCTAAATAATTTCGAAGCTGCATGGCTCCAACTATAAATTTGGAAGACTGGTTGTTTATATGTTCTTTTCCAAATAAAATTTTGGCATCAATTGCTTTTGCAACCTCTTTTATAGTTGGATTATTTAAAGATGTTATTAAAGGAATAACGCTTACAAAAACATCTTTCGGTAAGTTTTTCTGAATACCATCCCTCGCAATTTTAATATTTTTTTCTTGAACTTTATTTGCAATAACTGCTAGAACTTCAACTTCTTTTTCTTTAAAAGAATCGTATGTAATATGAACTCCATTTACAAATTCTTCTAAAGTTTTATCTACACCACTAGAAACAATTACTGCTGGTATTCCTAAGTTTTTAGCAATTAAAATATTAGCATCTAATTCAATTGCAGTACCTTCTCCAGAAAAATCGGTACCTTCAACTAACATAAAATCATTAATTTCCTCTAAGGCTTTGTATTTTTCTATAATCTTATCAAATACTTCGCCTTCTTTACCTTCATTTCTTTTTTTTATGTATTCTGTTCGCGTATAAGCAAACGCTTCATTAGGATCTATATCTAAATTAAAATGAGATATAATTGTACTTATATGATTGTCTTTTTTTCCTTTTTTTACAGCATCTATAATAGGTCTAAAATAACCCACTTTAGCTGTTTTACCTAATAGCATCCTCATTAAACCTAAAGCTACAATAGATTTTCCACTATTTGCTTCGCTGGTTGCTATATATATAGCTTTATTCATTATAAAAATTTTATGCAAATATACTTTATAAGAATTGGTTTACCAGTTTTTTAAAAAGAAAGTTTAGTGACTTTTGTCACCTTTTAAAAAAAATATTAGTGCTTTAAATTAGAAATTATAGAGAATATGAATTATTATAAATAAACGCTAGAAAAAAATTAATTATTCTTTTTAAATAGTTTTTTAAAAAACGATTTATTTTCTACCTCGTTATAGCCATTCGAATACTTTTTGGAATCATATCCATAACCGTAACCATAGCCATAACCATAGCCGTACTTAGATTTTAGTTTAAAATCATTTAAAACAATACTAACTTTAGAAACTGATTCTTTTTTGTGTTTATCATTTATAATTTTAAGCATTCCTTTTTGAGAATAATTTTGCCTTAATACAAATATTGTAGCATCTGTATATTTTAAAAGTTCTATTGCGTCACTAACTAAACCAATTGGTGGTGTGTCCAAAATTATATATTCATAATCTTCTTTTAATTTAGCAATAAGTTCTTCCGTCGCAGTATTAATTAATAATTCAGAAGGATTTGGAGGCACTGGTCCGGATGTTATAATATCTAAATTCGGAATTTTAGATTTTTGAATAACCTCTGAAATATTCTTTTCACCGATTAAATAATTTACAACACCTATTTCGTTCGATAAATCAAAATCACCAAATATTTTTGGTTTTCTTAAATCCAGTCCAACTAGAATAGTTTTTTTACCACCTAATGCAAAAACGGTTGCCATATTTATTGAAATAAATGTTTTTCCTTCTCCACCAACTGAGGAAGTTACCAAAATTGTTTTGGAACGGTCTTTTAATTTTCTATCAAATAAAAACTGAATATTTGAACGTAAGGCTCTAAAGGACTCTGCTACCATAGATTTTGGCTTTAGAAATACCGCCAAGTTATTACTTGCCTTATTTTTTCCTATAACACCTAATACTGGTATTGGAGTTAACCTTTCTATATCTTCTGCTGTATGAATTTTATTATCTAGTATTTCTTTAGTAATAACCACAAAAAGTGGCAAGATTACACCTAATAACAAGGCAATCATATAATTAAAAGATATTCTAGGTAAAATGGATCCTTGCCCCGTATCTTTTGCAGAATCTAACACCGAAATATCTGAAACACTTGCCGCAATTGCAATGTCTGCCTCGTATCGTTTTTGCATTAAAAACACGTAATTAGATTCTGTTAAACTATATTTTCGTTGAAAATTTAATAATTTTTGTTCTTTATTTGGAAGTTTATTTAACTGATAGTTATACGAGTTTAAGCGCGCTCTACTATTATTCAAACTGACTAAAGTGGCATCTTTTAATGATGATAAATTTTCAAGCAAGACATTTCTTGTTGTTTCAATCTCATCATTATTTAATTTTAAAGAAGGGTGATTTGGTGTCACTTCTTTTGAAAGTTTTTCGTTTTCTATTGAAAGTTTTGTCAACTCCCCAACCATTGCAGAAATTGAACCATCTTCAATATTAATTATTGCTGGCGCTGGTATTTTTGAGAAGTTTGTATTATTTTTTATATACGATTCTAAATTTTCAAAATACTCTATTCTGTCTGTAAACTGTTTTTGTAATTTATCTAAACCTGTAGTTTGAGAAAAAATTTCTCCTCCTTGTGCCGATAAATTATAAATAGAGTTTTGTTGTTTATATTTCTCAATATTAGTTTCAATTAGTTTTAAGGTATCTGAAGTATTTTTAAACTGTGCATCAATAAATTCTTTAGTACTTCGTGCATAATTTGTTTTTTGATCTAATTCTACTTCTGCTAAAACTTTTACTGTTTTATTTAAAAAATCAACAATTCTATTTTTATTAGATCCTGTTAAAGAAAGTTCTATTAAAGAAGTTCCAGACAACCCTTTTGCTCTAATATTTTTATACTTGCTGGTTACACTATTTAAAGAGTTTAATTTTATATAAAATATATTGGTTTTACCTATTTTAACTGCATCAGATTTTAAAATTTGAGCTTTTAGAAATGGTAAGTTTATATATTCATCAAACGAATAGGATCTTGAAAAACTATCATTTTCAGGAATAAATTTTTCGGTAGTTTCGCTTTTATAATTTATTAAATTGTACTTCTCTTCAGTATCAAAATCAACCGATAAATTAAAATTACTTTCATCTACAATTTCAATTTTAATAAGTGTATTGAGTAATTGAAATTGGTTCGGTTGTAACTTTATTTCAAATGGAGTTTCTTTATAAACATCTTCCACTCTAAATCTGCCATCTTTTAAATAATCTATATAAAAATCAAGTTCTTTAATTACATTCTCATTATGAGATCTAGACGTTAAGGCTTTTCTAATAGATTCTACTTTATCACTTACACCTCCCCAATTAAATGCAATATTTGTTCCGGTAGCAAACAGCGGATTTTGCTTTTCTTTAACTGCAATTGTTGTTGATAAACCATAAATTTTTTCAGAAGAAATATTAAAATAATATGCAATAGCAAATGCCACTAATATTGCAAAAACAAACCACTTCCAATTAGCAATTATTCTAAATAAATAATCTTTAATATCAGAAATATGTTCGCTGGTGTGTTCACTAAAACTAAACTTATTATCCATATTATTACAAATTTTTAACTAATAATACAGAACTTACTAAAAAAGATAAAATTGTAACCACTGTTGTAAAAGATTGAAATCCTGTTGTACCTGTTCCCCACGACTTTTGTTTTAAAGGAGCTACATAAACAATATCATTAGGTTGTAAATAAAAATTATCCGAATCAAAAAGCTCAATTTTTGTATAATCTAATCTGAACTTTTTAACACCATCAATTGTTTTTCTTATAATTGTAACATTTTCTCTATTTCCAAAAGATGTAATTTCACCGGCATTAGAAATAGCATCGATAATAGAAACTTGATTTTGCATCAAATTTATTGAACCTGGTGAACCAACTTCTCCCGTAACAACAATATTTATACCTGCTAGTTTAACACTAACAAATAGCTCTTCTGGATTTTTAAAAAAAGTTTTAAGATTTTGTTCTATTTTTTCACGTACTTCTTTTTCTGTATAACCTAAAACATTCAGATCTCCTAAATAAGGAATTCTAATATTTCCATGTCTATCAACTGAATATCCTGTAAAATATAAATTTTGAGTTTTACTTGCAGCATTGCTTGTATTTCCCCCATTACTTGTAAACATTGCCACAATCTCTGGGTTGTTTCCTTTAATATCTATATATAAGATATCATTAATTTGAAGTCTATAAGGCTCGTTGTTTAATTTATAAAGTTCCGATTTACTTATAGGTTCACCTTGAAAATACGTCATTTGCTTTGTAGAAATACAAGAAGTGAAAAAAGTTAAAAATAATATAATCAAAAAAAGATTCTTCATATAAAAATTGTATAGGGGTATCACAAATATAATTTTTAATAGCAGATTAAAATAATTTTTCAGCTATTTTCGCAATATATTATAATAAGTATGTGGTTCAAAATAAAGTCATATTTTTTATTTTTTATAAAGTCAACTAATAAACACGGTGTACACTCTCCATTTGTTTACAATTTAGTTACTGAATGTTTTAATAAAAAAACTGCATTTGACAGTCTAAAATTGATGGCTTCTATTCTAAATTATTCTTACAATAATAACACTCATATAGTTGTAAATGATTTTGGAAAAGGTTCTAAAATTTTTAAATCCACGAACAGAGAAGTTGCTAAAATTGCGAAAGTAGCTGGGATTTCAAAAAAACGTGCTGCCTTATTAATTAGGCTAATTACTTATCTTAAACCTAAAAGCATACTCGAATTAGGAACTTCTGTAGGGCTAGGTACTGCAGCTTTAAGCATTGGAAATCCTAATGCTTCAATTATAACTATTGAAGGTTGTAAAAACACGGCAAAAAAAGCTGAAGAGTTGTATTATGAATTTAAACTCTCTAATATTAAATTAATTAATAACGAATTTAAAGATGCATTGCCTAAACTGGTAACCAAAACTTCCTTTGATTTTATATATTTTGATGGTAATCATCAAAAGGAAGCAACATTAAATTATTTTAAAGCGTGTTTGGTTACTGCAAATAACTATTCAGTCTTTATTTTTGATGATATAAATTGGTCAAAAGGAATGCAAGAAGCTTGGGAAGAAATTAAAAAAGATCCAAAAGTTACTATTACAATTGATACTTATTTTTGGGGAATTGTTTTTTTTAGAACCCAACAAGCTAAACAACATTTTACCATTCGTGTTTGAGTAAAATGAAAAAGTGAGAAATTAAAAGTTAAAAGTCCGAAGACTTATAATCCTTTTAACACCTCACTTCTCATACTCAATAAAAAAATATGTGATACTATAGATTACTACATTTTAGAATCAATATATTCCATTACTTCATTTTCAATTTTTATAGTTTTGTTATATACAGTTTTCGCTTTATCTAAGATTTCATCTGCAAATACGCTGTCTTTTATGTCTTTTGCATTTATTCTAACATTAAAATAAGCGCCAATTACGGCAGTTCTAGCACATAAAATTCCAACTCCAGCATCAGAAAGTGAAGTTTGCATTCCTTCAGTGATCATTGCTTGCATAACTTCCATAGAATTGTACGCAGTTTCCATTACTTGAAATGGAATTTCAGTGGCATATTTAGTTGCATTTTCTATGGCCTCTTTACGAGCTTCAATTTCTTCATTATTAGATTTTGGCATTCTAAAACCATCTATTATTTTATTGAAAGCATTGGTATCTTCGTCTACTAAAAACAATAATTTATTCTTATAAGCTTGCCCTTTTACAGCCCAATCCGAATAAAATTCCCATTTTGCATCCCAACCGGATTTATGTGCAGATAGGTTTGCAACCATTGTACCTAAAGAAACTCCCAAAGCACCAACATACGCAGAAATAGAACCTCCTCCTGGCGCCATAGATTCTCCTGCAGTTTCTTCAGCAAAACCTTTTACAGTAAAATCTATTAGCTTTTTTGAAGTAGTATCTTCTAACAAATATTCTATAATTTTTTCTTTTGGATTAAAAGGTTTTAAATCGTCCAGTCCTAGAGATTTTACAGCAATTTTTATTTTTTCTTCTTCTGAAATTCCTAAAGAACGTTCTTGTTTTTTCAGAAAATAATCACCAGCATCTAACATTGCCTTTAATGGAATTAATCCAATTAATTCTGAGCCTGTTACTCTTAAACCTCTTTCAGTTGCAGATTTTACAGTTTCATCAAAAGCAACATGCATAGATGTAATGCTAATATTTGTTAAATTATACGAAATTTGAGCGATTCCATATTCTTCAATATACCAACCAATTCCTTTTACAGCTTTTAATTTTCCTGGAATACGAACAGGTTCCCCGTTTTTATCCAATACTTTTTTTCCAGTAACTCCATTTTCGTATTTTACACGTCCAGCTTCACGAATATCAAAAGCAATGGCATTTGCTCTTCTTGTTGAAGTTGTATTTAAGTTTACATTATAGGCGATTAAAAAATCACGTGCAGAAATTGCAGTAGCTCCACTTTTGGCTACAGCAGCATTAAATTCTGCTGGTCCAAAATCTGGTTTCCATTCAGGGTTTCCTAATCGTTCCTTTAAACCTTCATACTCACCAGAACGGCAATTAGCTAAATTTCTTCTTTTTTCTTGTTTCGCTGCATTTTCATAAAAATAACCAGGAATACCGAGTTCTTTTCCAACTCGTTCTCCTAATTTATGAGCAAAAACAGCGGTTTCTTCTAAGGTAATTCCTGAAATTGGTACTAACGGACAAACATCTGTAGCTCCAAAACGTGGATGTTCACCAGAATGTTTGCTCATATCTATTAAGGATGCTGCTTTTTTAATTAATAAAAATGCCGCTTCTATCACATTTTCTGGTTCACCTACAAAAGTGATTACCGTTCTATTTGTAGCCTTTCCAGGATCTATATCTAATAATTTAACACCTTCAACAGTTTCAACTACAGAAGCAATTGCTTTTATTTTTACAGCATCTCTTCCTTCGCTAATATTTGGTACGCATTCTATTAATTGTTTGTTCATTTTTTTCATTATTTAGTACTTCAAATTTAAGCAGTTATTTTGATAAAAATTGGTATTATTTCAAAATAAATACTGCATATATGAACCGTTTATTGTAAATAATTCTATTTTTGTTTTTATTAATATTGTTTTAACCCTAGTTGGTCATAACTAACCTAAAAAACAACATATGAATTCCCTTTTTAAAATTTCTATTCTTTCATTTCTTATGCTATCGTTTTTAAGCTGTGCAGAGCAAGAAAAACCATTAAGCCCTCAAAAAGAAAATCGTAAAAAGATTGAAATGAAAACCAATTACGGAACTATGGTTATAGAATTGTACAATGAAACTCCTTTGCATAGAGATAATTTTATAAACCTAGCTAATAATAAAGCGTATGACAGTCTGCTTTTTCATAGAGTTATCAATAAGTTTATGATTCAGGCTGGTGATCCAGATAGCAGAAATGCAAAGATAAACGACACATTAGGAAATGGAGATGCTCCATATATGGTAAAAGCCGAATTTAATAGTGGGTTATTTCATAAAAAAGGAGCACTGGCTGCGGCCAGAGACAACAACCCAGAAAAGGCATCAAGTGCGATGCAATTCTACATAGTACAAGGATCAATTTGTAACGATAGTATATTAGATTCCTCAGAAAAATATACAAACAAAAATAAAGCTCGAGATTATTATAAAAATGTAATTGAAAAAAAACCGCTATTAGATTCAATTCAAAATGCTATGGATAGTAGAAATTTCGAACATTATAATGTTCTCATGGATAGTGTTTTAAACTTAGCATTAACTGAAGAAAATTATAAACCTTATGTTATGCCAAAAGAGCACCGTGAAGTCTATAAATCTATTGGAGGTTACCCAAAATTAGATCAAAATTATACGGTTTTTGGTGAAGTTACACAAGGTCTTGAAATATTAGATTCTATTGCAAGGGTTAAAACGGATGATTTTGACAGACCCTTAAATAATGTAAGAATACAAACTATAAAAATATTGAAATAATAAAACACTTAATACAAAGTAAAAAGTAAAGTGTTATTTTGAATTCACTAAATAAAAAGAAAAACAACAAGCTGTAAAAAACATATAACAAATGAATACAAAAAAGAAAGTATTAATTACCGGAATGGCAGGTTTTATTGGTCATCATTTGGCAAAATTATTACTTAAAAACAACTATACAGTTGTTGGTTTAGATAATATTAATGATTATTACGATGTAAATTTAAAGTTAGCTCGTTTAACAGATTTAGGATTTAATACTTCTGAGATTTCGTATAATAAGCTGCTAAAAAACGATGCTGCTGCATTTATTAAATTAGACTTAACAGATTTAGATAATGTAAAACAATTATTTAAGGAACAACAATTTGACTATGTTGTTAATTTAGCGGCGCAAGCTGGAGTGCGTTATTCATTAGAAAATCCACATTCTTATGTTGATAGTAATATTACAGGTTTTTTAAATATTTTAGAAAGTTGTAGAGCATATCCAGTTGAACATTTGGTATTTGCCTCTTCGAGCTCTGTTTATGGTTTAAGTGAAGATATCCCTTTTCAAGAGGACAATTGCACCGATCATCCATTAGCAATATATGCAGCTAGTAAAAAAGCAAATGAAATGATGGCGCATTCGTATGCCAATTTATTTAATGTTCCTTCGACTGGATTACGATTTTTTACAGTGTATGGCCCCTGGGGAAGACCAGATATGGCATTGCATATTTTTACTAAAGCTATGGTTGAAGATAAAGAATTTGAAGTGTTTAACAATGGCGATATGAGTAGAGACTTTACTTATGTTGGTGATATTGTTGAAAGTATAAAGCGTCTGTTACCTTTAGCTCCGCAAGAAAACAATCCTGCTTTTAATCCTAAAAAACCTACTTCTTCAAAAAGTACAAAAGCATATCAAATTTTTAATATTGGAAATAATAGCCCTGTTGCTTTAATGGATTATATAAAAGCACTTGAAAAAGTATTGAACAAAAAAGGAAAAATAGTTTTTAAACCAATGCAACCGGGCGATGTAAAATCTACCTATGCAAATGTTGAAAGCTTGTTTAATTATATAGATTTTAAACCTGAAACTACTATAGAAGATGGTGTAAAAGCATTCGTTAAAAAATATTTAGAATTAGAAAAATTAAAAAATAGTAAAGGTTTTAAAAGTTGAAACACCTTGTTTACTTTAGATTAATACAAAATACTAGAATCATTATGAGAAAAACATTTTTAGCTACAGCAACCTTAATACTACTTTTTTTTACTACCATTCAACTTAAAGCTCAGGAAAAAGACCAAGAAAAAGACAAGACTCGATGGACACCCGAAGATATTGTAAATACCGAATCTATGCGTTCTGTATCCATTTCTCCTGATGAAACTATGGTAGTTTGGACTAAAAATAAGGCTGTAAAAAAGAAAGACAAATTTGTTTCAGATATTTATTTAACACGCTTAGATATTCCTGAAAAAGATAGTTTTAAAACTATTCAACTTACAAATGCAGATGAAAGCGATTACAGCCCAATATTTTCTAAAGATGGTGAAGATATATACTTTTTATCCTCACGCGATAAAGGAAAAAAATTATGGAAATTGAGTATTTATGGTGGTGAACCTAAAGAAGTTAAGGAGTTTAAAAATGGGATTTCTAGTTTAGCCTGGCAAGATAAAAACACCCTATTTTTTACATCTAATGAAGGAGAAACGTTGCGTGAGAGCAAGTTAAAAGAAAAAAAAGACGACGTTATTGTTGTTGAAGACTCTCTAAATTGGAAACCTTCTAGAGTATATGCTTATGATTTAAAAGAAAAGTCAATAAAACGAATTACAAATAACAAAAAACCATTAGAAACTTACACTGTTTCACCTAATGGAAAATGGTTGATTTACAGCACAAGTAGAAGCAGAAGTTACGCTGCAGATGCTCAAAAAGACCCTTATTATTTTCTTCAGAATTTAGAAACGAACCAAGTTACTCAAATTATAAAAGAATTGAAATTCCCTTCTAATGGTTTCAATTTTAGTAAAGACAATAAAGGATTTTATTTTGTCTCTTCTCACGCATCTGATCCTGAATGGAATGGTGCTGGTATTTCAGAATTGTATTATTTTACCTTAGAACCAAATACGTATAAAAAAGTAGATTTAGATTGGGATTTAGGCATTGGACGAGGTTATTATGTTGTTGGAAATGACGTAATTGTAACCTTAGCTAATAAAGCGTATTATAAATTAGCGTATTACAAAAAAAGTGAAAATTCTTGGACTAAAAAAGCGATTGACTTAGGTGAAAAAGACAATCACACAACTTTATTAAGTGTTTCAGAAGATGGTACTAAAGTAATTTACCAATATTCTACAGCTTCAAAATTACCAAAATTTTATGTTGCAACTATTTCAAAAAATAAATTTATTAATGAAAAGGAAGTCGTTTCATTAAATAAAAATTTAACTAAAAAACCAATCACAAAGAGTGAAGTACTGGTTTGGAAAGGTTATAATAATGAAGAGGTTACAGGTATTTTATATTATCCTGAGAATTACCAAGCTGGCAAACGTTATCCGCTAATCTTATCAATTCACGGTGGACCTTCTGGTGTAGACACAGATACCTGGAGCGAACGCTGGAGTACCTATCCAAATATTTTAGCACAACGTGGAGCTTTTGTGTTAAAACCAAATTACCATGGATCTTCTAACCACGGACTTTCATTTGTTGAAAGTATAAAAGGGAATTATTACGAACCAGAATTAGAAGATATTACCAAAGCAATAAATCTATTAGATGAGAAAGGAATGATTGATAAGGATCAATTAGGAACAATGGGTTGGTCTAATGGAGCAATTATAACTACAATGTTAACAGTTCGTTATCCAGATATGTTCAAATTTGCTGCACCAGGAGCTGGAGATGTTAACTGGACATCAGATTATGGAACGTGTAGATTTGGGGTTAGTTTTGACCAATCGTATTTTGGTGGTGCTCCTTGGGATGATTTAAATGGAAAATTTTACAACGAAAATTATATTATAAAATCCCCTCTTTTTGAAATTGAAAAGATAAAAACACCAACAATTATTTTTCACGGAAGCGAAGACAGAGCAGTTCCTAGAGATCAAGGTTGGGAATATTACAGAGGTTTACAGCAAGTGGATAAAGCTCCTGTCCGTTTTTTATGGTTTCCTGGTCAACCACACGGTTTAGGTAAAATTACACATCAATTACGTAAAATGAACGAAGAACTGGCTTGGATAGACACCTATCTATTTAACAAACCTTCAACTAAAAATAAAGCGTTCAAAAAAGAGAGTCCATTAGCTAATTTATTAAAAGTTGAAAAAGTTAAAGTTACTAAAAATGGTAATTTTGGTGAACTTCATACTACAAACTTAATTCCTGAAACAGTTCTTGTAAAAAAAGACTCTATTGAAATTGGAAGGTTTGAAGTCACCAATGCGCAATTTAAAGCATACAAACCAATATTTAATTTTGATGCAGGCTTAGATAATTATCCTGTAGTTACGTCCAAAGAAGAGGCTTTAAAATATGTAGAATGGCTAAGCAAATTAACTGGCAACAAATACAGATTGCCAAATTCAAAAGAAGCAAAAAATCTTCAAAAAGCTGCTCATAAAGCTGCGGCAAAAGAAAACACACTTAATTATTGGGCTGGCTATGCAATTACTATTGATGAAGTTGAAGAACTCAATAAAAAAGTATCAAATTTAAAATCACACTTATTTAAAAAAGTTGGTAAAAATAAACTTACCAAAGTTGGTGAAGCCGAAGTATATGATTTAGGTGGAAATGTTGCAGAGTATTTCGAAAATGGGATTTATGGTTATAGTGCATATGATTTTTACGATGCAAATAATTCTAATATGATAGTAAGTAAGTATGTTGGGTTTAGAGTAATAAAAGAATAGCTTAAAAAAAATTAATTCAACAAAAAAGATTCCTCGATTTTGAGGAATCTTTTTTTTTATAATAAATACTATACTTTTTAAAAATCTATCTAGAATAATTAGGTGATTCTTTAGTAATGGTAACGTTGTGCGGGTGGCTTTCTCTCATACCAGCTGCAGTAATTTTTACAAACTGTGCTAATTTTTGAGTATTGATATCTTTTGCTCCACAATAGCCCATTCCTGCTCTTAAACCACCAATAAATTGATGCATTGTTTCTTGTAACTCCCCTTTATAAGGAACTCTACCAACAATTCCTTCAGGAACTAATTTTTTAATATCATCTTCGACATCCTGGAAATAACGATCTTTCGAGCCTTGTTTCATAGCTTCTACTGAACCCATTCCTCTATAAGATTTAAACTTTCTTCCTTCAAAAATAATCGTTTCACCAGGAGATTCTTTTGTTCCCGCTAATAAAGAACCTAACATTACACAATCTGCACCAGCAGCAATTGCTTTTGGAATATCACCAGTATAACGAATACCACCATCTGCAATCACAGGAACACCAGTTCCTTTAATAGCTTCAGAAACCTCTAGAATTGCAGAAAGTTGAGGAAAACCAACACCAGCAACAACACGTGTTGTACAAATTGAGCCTGGTCCAATTCCAACTTTTACAGCATCAGCTCCAGCTTCTACCAAATACTTGGCAGCTGCACCTGTTGCTATGTTTCCAACAATTACCTCTATAGTTGGATACATACTTTTAATTTCTTTTAAGACAGTAACCACACCTTTCGTATGTCCGTGAGCTGTATCAATAATTAAGGCATCAACACCTGCAGAAATTAAGGCTCCTGCTCTTTCAACAGCATCTCCAGTAACTCCAATGGCAGCTGCAACTCTTAAACGTCCGTAAGTATCTTTATTTGCATTTGGGTTTTCACTTACTTTAATAATATCTCTAAAAGTAATTAACCCAACTAATTTGTAATCATCATCAACAACCGGTAATTTTTCAATTTTATTGTCTTGTAAAATAACCTCAGCTTGTTTTAATGAGGTACCAACAGCAACAGTAACCAAATTTTTAGAAGTCATTACTTCTTCAATTTTACGTGTATTATCTCCTTCAAAACGTAAATCTCTATTTGTTACAATACCAATAAGCACACCTTGTTTGTTAATTACAGGAATACCACCAATACCATATTCACGCATTAAACTCTTGGCATCAAAAACAGTTCCTTCCTTGGTAATTGTAATAGGATCTATAATCATACCTGATTCAGAACGTTTTACTTTTTTTACCTCACCTGCCTGTTTTTCAATAGACATGTTTTTATGTAAAACACCTATGCCTCCTTCTCGAGCCATGGCGATAGCCATATCAGATTCTGTAACAGTATCCATTGCAGCCGATACAATTGGAACGTTTAAAGTTATATTTTTTGAAAATTTTGCTTGAATATTTACCTCTCTTGGAAGTATTTCTGAAAAAGCAGGAATAAGTAATACGTCGTCGTAAGTTAAGCCTTCTCCTACGAATTTATTTGGATGTGAAATCATAATGCAATCAACTTAGAAATTAATTGCGAGCAAATTTACACTATTTAATTTAAATATATGTATATATTATTTTTTTGAAAAGAATAATTGATAAAGTATTGACAGTGTTGACACTACAAAGGTGGCCGTCATTAAAGATCCTGAAAATATTACGACATATTTAAACCAAACAACACCTTTCCAAAGTAAATAAATACCTCCAAAGGTTAAAAGTATTGACAAAAAAGGTTCAAGCATTAAAAAATATTTCAACTTTTTATTAATTGAAGTTGTTGCTAAAATTAACGAAAGTAAAAAGAAAATTACCGATAAAGAGAGTATGTGATTATGAACGATTGTAAGGATTTCACGTTCACTCTTTTTGAATTTCATAATTTCGGCATCTTCATCTGCTTCGTTTCCTAAATAATGTGTTTCAACTCCAGTTGAGCTCATTGAAGTTGTGTTATTTACAAAGCTTAAACCACCATAAAAACCAATACTTAAAACTACAATAAAAGCAATTATTACTAATTTTATCTCCTTTGGAAACTGATGAATTAAACCGTGTACCTGCATTATAAAAGTTGTTTTGTATTTAAAATATATATTGTTTTTAACAATTTATTTACTTCATTTGTCATTGATTTAGCTGAAATTGTTGCTCCAGAAATGGCTGCAATATCTTGTTGATATTTTAATTGTGTTGCTGTTTTTGTTCCAATAAACTGTTTTAACCAACGTTTGCTACCTACTTCTCCACCGTGATCTTCCCTATAAACCAATATTTTCACTTTTGAAACTATTAAATCTTTATCAAATATTACAATAAAATCGAAATAATCTGCTTTACCATATGCTTGTCCCAAATAATAATATCCTAAATTTTTGTCATTAGAATTAACTTTAAAAAAATTTGTATCCGTAATTTGTATTGGTAAGGTTGTATTTATTTCAGAAGGAATATTAATTAATTCCTTCGTAAAAGTTTCTATTTCAAAAACTGATTTAATTTCTTTATTTATCATTGCATCAACACGTTTTGAAACGGTAAAACTTGATATAAAAAAGACTAAAAACGTTATAAATATTGTTTGCTTCATATTTTTGATTTTTGAAACTTCTATTTTTTTGATAAAATTTAAATATCAAACTGAGCTAATTTACTAATTAAAAAAGCTCAATTTGAAATAAAATTATGTTACAATTTTAATAATTTAAAACCAAATAGCAACACCTGCATTAAATTGTTTTGCAGTATCACTTCCAGAAACTGCATTATTCATTAATTGATAATCTACTTTAAAAGCTGCTCCTTCAGCTACTTTATAATTTAAACCAAAAATTAACTCATCTCTATCGTATGCTTTATTGGCTGTTAAACTTCCTTCAGTTTCAGCGTGTGTATTGTGTTTTTCGTATCTTAAAAAAGGAGTTAGTTTTTCAACACCTTGTAAATCAAAATTATAAGCAATTTCTGCATACAAACCATTCATTTTAGAACCTAAATCTTTACCTGTTAAAGTATTATATTCATCTGTATCAGATAAATTAGTCGTTATATATTGGCCCCTTAGTTCTAAATTATTGTATTTGTACCGGGCATCAAAACCAAGCATAGCAACTCCAACGGTAGTATCATCAATGGTACTATCATCTGTTTGTGTTTTTCCAAAATAACCAGACAATCCTAATCTAAGTCCCATTATTCCATAATAATCTAATTTAGCAGAAAAATTAGGAGCATTAATTACAGATTCTGCACCTTTCTGACGTCCTTTTCTTAAACCATCTGAGCCACGCAAAATTCCAGAACCATCTGCATACGATTTAAATCCATTAAACAAATAAGCTTGATATTTTAATGAAGCCGTATTTATATTTCCAGAAATACCAATACCAAGTTCTCTCCAAGTTGTTGGAACAATATATTTATCAACATTAGGGCGCTCAACACCGTAATATGTTGTTGGTTCGTGAAACTCATTAATAATTCCCATTGGAACTAACATTAAACCTGCTAATACGTTTACATTTTCATTGGCTTTATATTTTAAATATGCTTGTTCAACATACACTTCTTTAACGTGCTCATACTCTATTTCTGTTAAAAAGCTAACTTTATCGTTAAACTTATAACCAAATAATAAAACCAATCTGTGTATATCTAAGTTTCCTGCTTTTGAACCGTCTGGCTCGTTATAATCTATTTGACCATATCCTCCTATTGTTACTCCTTTAGGTAAATTATCACCCAATAACTTCGTACCTGAATTCTCGTAATTATTTTGTGTGTTTTCTTGTGAATACCCTAGTATACTTATTAAAACTGTTGCTAATAGTAATTTAAAATTTTTCATTATTATGTTTAATTTTTATTTAGACTTACTTTAAATAAGAGTACAAATGTATGTAACGAAAGTAACATACCAAAGCCTTATTTAGAATAATTATAAATAGTATGACATATGTCATAATTTAAAATAGAAGTAAAATTTAATTAATTGAAAACGAATAAATTATAGAGTAGTAAATATTTTTAAAGCCTCATTGTAAGCACTTTCGAAGCTCATTGCTTTAATATTTGTTAACGCTTTTTGTTGATTAAAGTATGAAATAAGTTTTTCGGTTGGCATATTTCCAGTAAGTTCATCTTTTGCCATTGGACAACCTCCGTATCCTTTTATAGCCCCATCAAAACGATTACATCCTGCCATATAAGCTGCATCAACTTTTTCAAACCAAGTTGTTGGGGTAGTATGCAAATGTGCACCAAACTCAATTGCTGGGTATAACGGTATTAAATTAGAAAATAAATAGGCTATAATATCAGGTGTTGAACTTCCAATGGTATCTGACAACGAAATTATTTTAACGCCCATTTGCGCTAACTTTTCAGTCCATTCTCCAACAATGTCTACATTCCAAGGATCGCCATATGGGTTTCCAAAGCCCATAGACAAATAAGCTACTACTTCTTTATTAGTTTTTGAAGCAATATTTAAAATTTCATCCAAAGCAATAATAGATTCTGAAATAGTTTTTCCAGTATTACGCATTTGAAAATTTTCTGAAATTGAAAAAGGATAGCCTAAATAATTAATTTCTTCAAATTGTGAAGCATCATCTGCCCCTCGCACATTTGCAACAATTGCCAACAGTTTACTTTCAGTTTTACTTAAATCTAATTTAGAAAGTACTTGCGCAGTATCACGCATCTGAGGAATCGCTTTTGGCGACACAAAACTTCCAAAATCTATAGAGTCGAAACCTACGCGTAACAACGCATTTATATATTGTGCCTTTGCTTCTGTTGCAATAAAATGAGATTTTATTCCTTGCATTGCATCACGCGGACATTCTATAAGTTTTACGGTTTTCATACAGATTCAAATATACAATATCTACTTAGAAAAAAGTATAAAAATAGCAATCCCAATAAAAACAATAATTTTAAACCATTTAATGTTTGTATTAAATGTTGGATGCTTTTTTAAATAGGATGCAAAACTACCTGAAAGTAAAGCAACTAGTGCGAAAATCAACAATGCTTGTAACATAAAAAGCAATCCTAATACATAAAACTGAACAACAGTACTTTGTGTCTCAGAATATAAAAATCCTGGAAAAAATGCTAAAAAGAAAATTGAAACTTTAGGATTTAAAACATTCATAATAAAGCCTTGTTTAAATAATTGAAGTAATCCTTTCCTATCAGTTTTTGTAGTTAACAAAAGTTCTTCGTTAGATTTATAGGTTAAATAAGCCAAATACAATAAGTATAATGCTCCAAACAATTTAATACCAAAAAAGATATACTCCGATTGTTTAATAATTGCGGAAACGCCAAATGCTACTAAAGTAGTATGTATAATTATTCCCGAAACCAAGCCTAATGCGGTTGCTATTCCATATTTTTTTCCATTTGTAATACTTTGTACCAATACATAAATTATGTCTGGACCAGGTGTTATTGTTAACAACATTGAAGCTGCAATAAATGAAATTAGGATTTCCATTACTAATTGTATGCTTTAGATTTATAGACTAAATCTAACTTTATTAATTTTAACCTTCAGCCAAAATAGCCTTATTAATTCTCTTAACCAATACAGGTCCTTCATAAATAAAACCAGTATAAATCTGAATTAAATCTGCACCGGCGTTTAATTTTTCAAGTGCATCTTCAGCTGAATGAATTCCTCCAACTCCAATAATTGGAAAAGCTTTCCTAGATGTATCAGCTAAATATTTAATTACTTTTGTACTACTACCTTTAATTGGTTTTCCACTTAATCCACCATTTCCAATAGCGTCTAATTGTTCTTT
Organism: uncultured Flavobacteriaceae bacterium; assembly: GCA_965367745.1. Lineage (GTDB taxonomy): Bacteria > Bacteroidota > Bacteroidia > Flavobacteriales > Flavobacteriaceae > Lutibacter. The sequence goes on from CBDUKG010000009.1 coordinate 28,459, forward strand.
TGAAGCTAATAATCCATCTCTGTTTGTTGAAGTATTTGTTGCAATAACTCCGTCTATTTTAGTTTCTGAAACAATTTCAATTACTTCATCTAATTGAATTTTATTTAAGTCTGGTCCAATTTTTAGTAATATTGGTTTTTGCTTGCTAAATGTTTTATTTGAATTTTGAACAGTTGTAATTAATTCAATCAAGTAATCTTTATCCGTTAATTTTGCGTGACTTCCAACATTGGGGCAACTAACATTAAGCACAAAATAATCTACAAAAGGATGTAATTCTGAAAAGCATTTTAAATAGTCTGCTGTATAACCATCAGGCATTGTATCAGTGTTTTTACCAATATTACCACCAATTATTATTTTTCCTTTATTCTTTTTTAATTGTTGAATTGCAGCTTGCAAACCTTCATTATTAAACCCCATTCGGTTAATAATGGCATTATCCATTTTTAACCTAAAAACTCTCTTTTTCGGATTTCCAGCTTGTGCTTTTGGAGTTACTGTACCAATTTCAATAAAACCGAAACCAAAATTGGCCAATTCATTATACAACACAGCATTTTTATCGAAACCTGCTGCCAATCCAACTGGATTCTTAAATGTTAATCCAAATAAATTTCGTTCTAATTTTTTATCATTAATTTGATACAAGCTTCTAAAAACAGCTGGAATTCCTGGTATTTTTGAAAGAAATTTAATTAATGAAAATGTAAAATGGTGAATTTTTTCTGGATCAAAAAGAAAAAATAGAGGACGGATAATAATTTTATACATAGAATTATGTTTGTGCAAAATTAATAAAAGCGTTTTGATTCAGAGGAATTAATTGTGAAGAAATTAAAAATCTCTAAATAGTAATATTATAGAAAATCGTTATGCTGAACTTGTTTCAGCATCTCTTCATTCGCACTCGCAACGTAAGACCCTGAATCAAGTTCAGGGTGACGAACGTATTTTACTACATTTAGGACAATCAGCTTTTAACTTTCTTCAACTATTTCTGAATCAGTTTCTGTATCTGCTTCATTATTACTTTTAAGTTTTTTGGCTTTTCTACTTCCTTCATAAATATCATATCGTACATAAACACAATCTAAATCCCCATTTTTTAAAGGAATTCTTCTTGAAGTTCTTAAACCAACGTGTTTTATTGCTTCTTTATTTGACGTTATAAACCAAACAGTAGAATCTGGATATCCTCCTTTTAAAGTATCTCCAATATTTTTATAAAACTCATTGATATCTATATCCAATCTTTCACCATAAGGCGGATTGAATAAAATGGTTGTTTTACCAAAAACTTCTTTTGCAGAATTAAAGAAATTTATATGATGTACACCAATAAACTCTGATAAATTAGCATTTTCAACATTTTCTTTTGCTTTTCTAACTGCTGAAGGTGCTTTATCAAATCCCATAATTTTAAAATGAGAATTGGTTATTTTCTTTAAAAGTACTTCTTGAATTTTAAAATACAAATCTTCATCATAATCTTCCCAATTTTCAAAACCAAACTCTTTTCTGTTAATATTTGCTGGAATATTATTAGCAATCATTGCTGCTTCAATTAAAATTGTTCCAGAACCACACATTGGGTCAATAAAATTACAATCGCCCGAATATCCAGAAAGCAATACCAAACCAGCTGCCAACACTTCATTAATTGGAGCAATATTGGTTAAATTTCTATAACCACGTTTGTGTAAAGAATCGCCCGAGCTGTCTAAAGAAATGGAACATAAATCCTTTTGAATATGTACATGTATTTTTAAATCTGGGTGTTTTACATCCACATCTGGTCTTTTATGGTATTTATGTCTAAAATAATCTGCAATCGCATCTTTAGATTTTAATGAAATATAGTGCGAATTTGTAGTAAAATTTTTAGAATTTACAACTGCACCAATTGCAAAAGTGCTATCAACCGTCATATAACGCTCCCACTCTATTTGCTGAATTTTTTTATACAAATCGTCTTCATCAGAAACTTTAAAACGTTTTATTGGTTTTAAAATTCTAATTGCAGTTCGCAGCGCAATATTGGCTTTGTACATAAAACCTTTATCACCAACAAATGAAACGCTTCTTACACCAACCTTAACATCTTGAGCTCCTAAATTAGTAAGTTCGGTTGCTAAAACTTCTTCCAAACCAAACATGGTAGTGGCAACCATTTTAAAATTATGATACATATCTTTTAATTTTTGCAAAAGTACTTAAATAATAGCTAAATTGTTGAAAGTTTTTAATCATACTCTAAAAGTCCATTTTTTGTAAATTATAAATAAAAGAATAAAATTTAAGTACTACTATTCATAAAAACAATTTCAATTGATTATTTTTGTTCCCATTTTAAAATTATGAATAAAAAAACAGCGTGGTTTGCTTCTTGGTTCGATACTAGTTATTATCACATTTTATACAAACACAGAGACGACTCTGAGGCAGAAGAATTTATTAAAAACATAGTTTCTTTTTTAACTATAAAAAAAGAAGAAAAACTATTGGATTTAGCTTGCGGAAAAGGAAGACATTCTATTTTTTTAAACAAATTAGGATACAATGTAGTTGGTGCAGATTTGTCTAAAAATAGTATCTCTATTGCAAAAGAATTTGAAAATAAAAGTTTGCATTTTGTTGAACACGATATGCGCAATTCATTTACATCTAAGTTTGATGTAATTTTAAATTTGTTTACCAGTTTTGGCTTTTTCGAAGATGATAATGAAGATATAAAGGTTTTGCAAAATATAAAAAACGGATTAAATCCGAATGGAATTGCCATAATAGATTTTATGAATGCTAAAAAAGTAATTAAAAATTTAGTCCCTGATGAAATTCAAATAATTGATGGAATTACATTTAACATAAAGCGCTATGTGAAAAATGGATTTATTGTAAAAGAAATTAATTTTGATGCCGATGGGGAACATCATACCTATTTCGAAAAAGTAAAATGTTTAGATTTAGCAAAAATAAATTTATATTTAGATTCTGTTGGCTTTAAAATAAAACATACTTTTGGAAATTATCAGTTAGAACCATTTAACGAACACAACTCAGATCGTTTAATTTTAGTATTAGAATGACATATATAGCTCTTATTTTATCTGTTTTAATTGGAATGGTAATTGTTTTTGGATTGAAACCCAGCGCAAAAACAGTACAATTATTATTAGCTTTTAGTGGAGCGTATTTACTATCTATTACTATACTTCACTTATTTCCAGAAGTTTATTTAACAGACAAACCGAATATTGGATTGTTTATACTTTCTGGACTTTTGTTACAATTAATTTTAGATTTTTTCTCCAAAGGAGCCGAACATGGACATATTCATGTTAAAGAAAGCATTGATTTTCCTTGGGCATTATTTATCAGCTTAGGAATTCACGCATTTATGGAAGGTATTCCTTTAGGACATAACCACCATCACGAGCATTTATTATGGGCAATTGTAATTCATAAAATTCCGATTGCAATTATTTTAGGTACCTTTTTTGTAAAGTCTAACATTTCAAAATTCTATGCTGTTCTCTTTTTATTAGTATTCTCTTTAATGTCTCCTTTAGGAACTTTAGCTGGAGGAAATATACCCTTTTTACTAACTTATAGAACTGAAATTACTGCAATAATAATTGGTGTTTTATTACATATTTCAACGATAATTTTGTTTGAGACCTCTAAAGATCATAAATTTAATCTCTATAAATTTATTGCAATTTTAGTTGGTATGGTTGTAGCTTATTTAGCTTAAAACAATTATTTAGCCCAGCAAAAAATATTGCATTGCTAGGTAGCAGTAATGTGCAACTACACCTGCAAGAATACCACCAATAGTATGAGAAATTAATGCTTTGGATGTTAATTCTCTAAATTTTAAAGTATCTAACATCGCTGTATGAGTACTTAAATAACCACTCCAACACATTCCCATTGCTGTGAAAACGGCAATAGTATCTCCTGTTACAATTCCATCTGCAATAAATGCTTTAACTAAAGAAAGGGAAGCTCCAACAGCACCTAATGAAGTTATTGGGAACGCAATTAATTCTGGATTTTTAAAACCAAACAAGCCTTCAAAAAGCCACCATACTTTTCCTGCTAATTCAGGCAGTAACGGAACGCCTTCATAGGCTATTCCTTGATAACCAATAGTGGCATCTTTTACTCCAAAAGTCAACATCATAACCATTGTAGATATTATTAAAACTCCTGGAATAATTGCCAAACCTAAACTAACTCCAGATTTTCCTCCATCTAAAATTGAGTTTAAGAATCTAATAAATACACTTCCTTCACTCTTAAAACTTATGTTTTCCTCAATTTTATTAACTTCTTCATTGTCTGTTTCTTTAATTTTATCTTTAATAAGATATTGCATTAATCTAGTTGAAACTACTGCTCCCATTAATGCACCAAAAAGACCTATCATGGCTGCAACAAATAAATTTTCGGTATTCCCTGGTATTTTTAATGTAGACATAAAAGTTATTACAATTAATCCCATTCCAAACGCAGTTCCAAAATTTGTTAAGGAAATAAGTTCAAATTTCTTGAAATATTTATTGAAGTTTTTATCGTTAGATAAACTTATAATTGCAGGATTGTCTGACAAAAAAGTTAAAACACCTGCTAATGATGCAACACCAGGTAAATTAAATAATGGGCGCATTAAAGGAGCTAAAATTATTTCTAGTAAACGTACTACTCCAAATTCTATTAATAATTTACCCAAAGCACCTGATAATACGGTAATACCCATTATATAAAATACGGTATTCATCAATAAATCCCATGCGGTATTCATAATGGTATTTAACATATTTGAAACTCCCATAGTTGATCCCATGTATCCAAATATTCCAAAAAATACAAACAAAAACACAATGGCTTCATAACGTCTTTGCTGCAAAAAATTAGATTGTTTTATTGATTTTAAAGCACTCATTAAAAAAAAAATTATAACTATAATTATTAATACTTACCGCGATTTTTATAAACAAAAACTCGTTTTAAATGACAGGTAAATTTAAAAATATTAAAAAAAAATGGGCATAAAAAAACCCTTAAAAATAAGGGTTTGAATGTTTTATGAAATTCTAATTTAACATTAAAATTATGTAAAAATATGAAAGCTTTTTCATTTTAATACTAGATATAATTAGGTAGATTTAACAATTACTTGTCAATTAATTAACATTATTTTAGTTTGCCACCTGACTTATAAACTTAATTCGCATTAATCTTAATTCTTCTTCGTCGTAATCTCCATCAAATTCATCTAAAGCATTTTGAATACTGTCGTTTTCTGCTTCCATAAAATATTCAAAAATTTCTTCTTGTTGATCCTCATCTAATAGATCATCAATACTATAATCAATATTAATTTTTGTACCACTATATACAATTCTTTGCATTTCTTCAATAAGCTCTTTAAACTCTAAACCTTTAGATTTTGCGATATCTTCAAGCGGTAATTTTCTATCTGTATTTTGAATTATATATAATTTTAAACCAGAATTAACACCTGTACTTTTTACAACAAAATCATCAGGTCTTAAAATATCATTTTCTTCTACATATTTTGCAATTAGCTCAATAAATGGTTTTCCGAATTTTCGAGCCTTACCGTCTCCAACTCCATAAATATTTTTTAATTCTTCTATAGTAATTGGATATTTTAAAGCCATATCATCTAAAGACGTTTCTTGAAAAACAGCATACGGTGGAACACCATTCTTTTTTGCAACAGATTTTTGTAAATCTTTCAGCAATTTAACTAATGTCTCATCTGCGGCGGTGCCACTACTTTTTGCATTTGAAATAATAGCTGCATCATCGTTTTCATCATATTTATGATCCTCCGTCATTAAAAACGTTGTTGGCTTGAGTATATATTTTAAACCAGCTTCTGTAATTTTAACAACTCCATATTGTTCAATTTCTTTTTTTATATAACCAGCAACCAATGCTTGTCTAATAAGTGCCATCCAATACTTTCCATCATGTTTATCTCCAGACCCAAAAAATGGTTGTTCATCTGTTTTATGTGATTTTAATAAGGCATTTACCTTACCGGTAAGTGTATTTACAACTTCTTTAGATTTATATTTTTCATTGGTCGCTTTTACAACTTCCAATAATAATTTTAAATCGGCTTTCGCTTCATGTTTTTTCTTTGGATTCACAACATTATCATCCATATTTGCACCTAAGCCGTTTACATCATCAAATTCTTCACCAAAATAATGCAACAAATATTTTCTTCGAGACATAGAAGTCTCAGCGTACCCAACAACTTCTTGTAATAAGGCGTTTCCAATTTCTTGCTCGGCAATTGGCTTGCCTGACAAGAATTTTTCTAATTTTTCAATATCTTTATACGCATAATATGCCAAACAATAACCTTCTCCTCCATCACGTCCAGCACGACCAGTTTCTTGGTAATAACTTTCTAAACTTTTTGGTATATCGTGGTGAATTACAAAACGAACATCTGGTTTATCTATTCCCATTCCAAAAGCTATAGTCGCTACAACAACATCTACTTCTTCCATTAAAAACATATCTTGATGTCTAGATCTTGTTTTTGCGTCTAAACCTGCATGATAAGGAACTGCTTTTATTCCGTTAACTTGCAAAACCTGTGCAATTTCTTCAACTTTTTTTCTGCTTAAACAATAAATAATACCCGATTTATTTAAATGTAACCGAATAAATCTAATTATATCTGAATTTACATTTACCGTTTTTGGCCGAACATCATAAAATAAATTAGGCCTATTAAATGATGCTTTAAATGTTTTAGCATCAGACATTCCTAAAGTTTTTAGAATATCCTCTTGTACTTTTTCTGTTGCGGTGGCAGTTAAACCTATAATAGGAACTTTATCTATTTTTTCTATAATGGTTCTTAAGTTTCTATATTCTGGTCTAAAATCGTGACCCCATTCAGAAATACAATGTGCTTCATCTATTGCAACAAAAGAGATTGTTTGATTCTTTAAAAAATCTATATATTCTTCTTTTATTAAAGATTCTGGTGCCACATATAATAATTTTGTAATACCGCTTTCAATATCGCTTTTAACCTGAGCGACTTCAGATTTATTTAATGAAGAATTTAATACATGAGCAATTCCTCTATTAGCAGAAATACCTCTAATTGCATCAACTTGATTCTTCATTAAAGCTATTAATGGAGATACAACAATTGCAGTACCTTCTTTTATTAAAGCTGGTAATTGGTAACAAAGTGATTTCCCACCACCAGTTGGCATAATTACAAAAGTATCATTTCCTTCAATTAAACTTTTTATAACTTGTTCTTGTAAACCTTTAAACTTGTTAAAACCAAAATAGTTTTTTAATTCTTTGTGTAAATCAACACTTTTCTCACTCATTATTAATAATTGATTATCATTTAAAAAATAAGTTTGTATTTAAAATGTTAAAATACAACTCAATTTTTTATTTTTTGAATAGTTTATTCAATTTCTAATTAAATAAATATATTTTTGTTTGAAACTAAAGATAAAACTTTTTTTAATAGTAAAACTTAATCTTTTGAAAAATAAAAATACAATTATTGATATTGCAAAGCAAACAATTATTGAAGAAAGCAAAGCAATTGCGAATTTAATAAATTTTGTTGATGATAATTTTACTAAAACTGTTAATTATATTCTGACATCAAATGGGAGAGTTATTGTTACTGGAATTGGTAAAAGTGCCAATATTGCTACTAAAATTGTAGCTACATTAAATTCTACTGGAACGCCTGCAATTTTTATGCACGCGGCAGATGCAATTCATGGAGATTTAGGAAATATTCAAAAAAACGATACTGTAATATGTATTTCTAAAAGTGGAAATACACCAGAAATTAAAGTTTTAGTGCCATTAATTAAAAATTATGGCAATAAAATTGTTGCAATTACAGGTAATACAGCTTCTTATTTAGGTACAAATGCCGATTTTGTTCTAAACTCTTACGTAGAAAAAGAAGCGTGTCCTAATAATTTAGCGCCAACATCTAGTACAACAGCACAATTAGTTATTGGAGATGCTCTTGCGGTTTGCCTGTTAGAAAAAAACAATTTTTCTAGTAAAGATTTTGCAAAATACCATCCAGGTGGTGCACTTGGAAAAAAATTATATTTAAGAGTACGCGATTTAATTTCTAATAATGAACTCCCAATAGTAGCGCCAGCGACCCCTATTAAAGATGTTATTATTGAAATTTCTAAAAAACGACTAGGAACTACTGCTGTTATTGAAAATAATAAAATTGTTGGTATTATTACAGATGGAGATTTAAGACGGATGTTAAAAGATAATACCGATATTAGCGCCCTATTAGCAAAAGATATTATGGGTAAAAAGCCTAAAACTATTTCTGTTGATGCTATGGCAATTCAAGCTTTAGAAACTATGGAAAATAATAATATCACTCAAATTTTAGTAGAAGATGGCACAAAATACGTAGGAGTTGTACATTTGCATGATTTATTAAAAGAAGGAATTTTTTAAAATGGCGAAAGTAGAAAAAGAAATGTCGTTTTTAGACCACGTTGAAGAACTAAGATGGCATCTTGTAAGATCTAGTATGGCAATATTTTTCTTCGGAATTATTGCTTTTGTAATGAAAGGTTTTATATTCAATACAATCTTATTTGCTCCTAAAGATGCAAATTTTTTAACGTATCGGGTATTTTGTAAAGTTTCACAATTTTTTGGTACCGAAGGACTTTGTATTGAAGAAATTCCATTTACTTTTCAAAGTTTGGCAATGGCAGAACAATTTAGTGTTCATATTTGGACATCTATTACTGTTGGCTTTATTCTTGCTTTTCCTTTTATTATTTGGGAAGTTTGGAAATTTATTAGCCCTGGATTGTATGAAAAAGAAAGAAAAAATGCGAAAAGCTTTATAATTATATCATCATTTTTATTTTTTATAGGAGTATTATTTGGTTACTATGTTGTAACACCACTTTCTGTAAACTTTTTAGGAAATTATTCTATTAGTGATGCCGTTGAAAGAAATATTAAAATTGGCTCTTATATATCTTTAGTGCGCTCCTCTTTACTAGCCTCTGGATTTATTTTTGAATTGCCAATAATAATGTATTTTCTAACTAAAATGGGCTTAATTACACCGGATTTTTTAAGAAAGTACAGAAAACATGCGTTGGTATTAGTATTAGTATTAGCAGCTGTAATAACTCCGCCAGATATTATTAGCCAAATAATTGTAGCAATTCCTATTCTTATGTTATATGAATTAAGTATTTATATTTCAAAAATTGTAATAAAACGAGAACTTAAAAGAAGTAAAGAAAATGCCTAATCAAGTCGAAGAATTTAATGCGTATCGTTTAAAAATGAACGATAAAATTTTAGCTGATGACAATAAAGTTATAAAGCGTATTTTTAATTTAGATACAAATGCCTTTAAAGAAGGTCATTTAGATGTTAAAACAAAAGAATTATTGGGCTTAGTTGCATCTGCTGTTTTAAGGTGCGACGATTGCGTAAAATACCATTTAGAAACCTGTTATAAAGAAGGAATCACCAAAGAAGAAGTTATGGAAACTTTATCCATAGCTACTTTAGTTGGAGGAACAATAGTAATTCCTCATTTAAGACGTGCTTATGAGTTTTGGGAAGAATTGGAAGCTGGTAAGAAGTAAGACGTTTGTAAAAATTAAACAACAATTAGAAAATGAAACTAAGAGCAGAAAATATTAAGAAAAAATACGGTAGCAGATATGTGGTAAATGGAATTTCTCTTGAAGTTGAACAAGGAGAAATTGTTGGTCTTTTAGGTCCAAATGGTGCTGGAAAAACTACTTCTTTTTATATGATTGTTGGAATGATAAAACCAAATGAAGGAAATATTTACTTGGACGATGAAAAGATTACTGATTTTCCAATGTATAAAAGAGCGCAAAAAGGTGTTGGTTATTTAGCTCAGGAAGCTTCTGTTTTTAGAAAATTATCTGTTGAAGATAATATTATGTCGGTGTTACAATTTACAGACCTCTCTAAAAAGGAACAGAAAGAAAAATTAGAATCACTTATCGATGAATTTAGTTTAGGTCATGTTCGTAAAAACCGTGGAGATTTACTTTCTGGTGGCGAACGTAGAAGAACTGAAATTGCACGTGCATTGGCATCAGATCCTAAATTTATTTTATTAGATGAACCTTTTGCTGGGGTTGATCCAATTGCAGTTGAAGACATACAAAGTATTGTTGCTCATTTAAAAGATAGAAATATTGGTATTCTTATTACAGATCATAATGTACAAGAAACATTAGCTATTACAGATAAAACCTATTTAATGTTTGAAGGTGGTATTTTAAAAGAAGGAACTCCTGAAGAACTTGCCGCAGATGAAACCGTTAGACGTGTATATTTAGGTAAAGACTTTGAATTAAAGAAAAAGAAATTTTAAACTCAATCTTTTTCTTTTTTTAATTCTTCCATTAAAAATCCATATATAAATGCATTTTCTTTAATAATTGAATTTGCTTCATTAGCTCCAAAATGTCCCGTATTATCTTGCGTCCATAAAAGAATAGGGTTTTTCTGTTCTGGATTGCTTTGTAATTTTGCCGCAAACTTAAAAGAGTGATATGGAGGAACTCTTGTATCATCACTACCAGTAACAATTAACATTGATGGATAATTTACTTTTGAATCTATATTGTGATAAGGAGAATAAGACAATAAGTTATTAAATTCTAGCTCATTACTTACCGAACCAAATTCATTAATATTTGTAAAAGTTGAACCTACTGCAGAGTTTTCAAACCTTAACATATCTGTAACTCCAACATCTATAACAGCAGCTCCAAATAATTCAGGTTTTTGAATAATTGCTGCTGCAATGATTAATCCTCCATGAGATCCACCAGTAATTGCAATCTTTTTCGGTTTTGTATAACCCTCATCTATCAAAAATTCCGCAGCACTTGTAAAATCTAATATAGAGTTTTTCTTATTCAATTTTTTCCCAGCTTCTCGCCACTTTTCTCCTAGTTCTCCACCTCCTCGAACATGAATATATGCATAAGCGCCTCCATTTTCAATAAAATAAATTACCCCAGGCTTATAGTTAGGTTTTGCAATTTGTCCATATCCTCCGTAGGTATTTAATAAAAAAGGAGTGTTGCCATTTTTAGGTAATGAATCTTTATAAACAATAAACATTGGAACTTTGGCACCATCTTGTGATGTAAAATTCTTTCTTAAAAACTTATACCTTTTGGCATCAAACCCAACTTCAACTTTTCCAAGATACTCAAAACTATAATTTTCTAAATCTAGTTGACAAGTTACTGGAGGAACGGTGTACGAAGATAATTTAAAATAGAATTTATTAAACTCTTCTGAAAAATTTAAACTACTTACGCTTAATCCTTCTGGTGTAACCACCTCTCCTAAAACTTTTGCATTATAATCTATTATAGAAATGAATGATGATGTGTTTGACTGGTATGCAACTACAATTTTATCTTGCAATAATTCATAATCTGTAAATACTGCATTTTCATAAATAGGGCTTAATAGTTTCCATTTTTTAGGTTGTTCTAAAGGGAATGAAATAATGTATTTATGATCTTTAATTTTAGTTAAGGCATAAACTGTATCCGATTTATAGCCAATAATGCTAATATTGTATTTAATATCTTCAAACATTGGCTTAAAATCAAAATGTGATTCTTTTGGATTTAAATAATAAAAACTAAATTTTTCTTCAAACCTATTAGACTTTTTTATAATGAATAAGTTTTGCTTTGGCGTACCATAAATATTTAGCTCTTCCTGCTCCTTATTTGTTTCAAAAATTAATTGGTCATCTAATTGTTCTGTTCCTAATTTATGATAATAAATACTTGGGGAATTTCTTTTCCCCAATTCTGACGTGTATTTAAATTTTTTATAAAAAAAACCTTGGCCAAACCAATATATTTCCGAAGTAATAATATGCTTTAAAGTTTCTTTAAAATAGTGTCTATTTTTTAATTGCACTATTTTCAATTCTTTCCAATCACTTCCGTTTCTATTGTATTGATAAGCTAAAAATCTTCCATCTTTGGAAGGACTTAAAGATGTGAAAATTATTTGATCTTTTTTTGAAATTGAGCTTGGACTAATTAACCTTTCATATCCGCCTTTTAAACCTTTCGAATAATAAATACAAGGTTCACTGTTTGCTCCCGGATACATTAATGTAAAATATAATTTATCGTTCTTAATTGCTGTTGATTCATTATCGTATTCCATATCGTAATACATGAATCTATTCATTTGCCTATTAGAGCCAATTTTTCTATCAATTTTATTTAAATACTTTTCTGATAATTTGTTTTGAAGGTCTACCCAGTCTTTAACTTCAGGAGATTCTATTTTTTCTAACCACTGATAATCATCAACAATTTTTGTAGTATGATATTGGTTTTCAATAGGTTTTTTTACCGTCTTTGGATATGTAATTTGGGAATTTATTGTATTAACACTTAAAACTATAAGTGAACAAACAATATATTTAGAAATGTTCATTAGGCAATTTTATCTAACTAAATTAATCTTATAATCAAGGTATAAAGTTATAGTTAATTACCCAAAGTCATCTAATTTATTATGGGTTTTATTTATAAAAAAAAGATATTATTAAAGCTCTTTAAAAAAAATTGAAAATAGTATATATACTAATATCACTAATGGTATTGCTATAAATTGTAAACCAATTACTAGAGCAATTGTAAGAATAAGAAATACAAATTTAACCTTATTATTTTTCCAGCTATAATCTTTAAATTTTAAAGAAAATAACGGAATTTCAGCATTCATTAAAAAACTTAGAACAACTGTTAATATAATTAAAAACCACTTATTTTCAATTAGAGCTGTTGCAAATTCTAATGAACTATAATTTAGTATTAATGGTAGTGATAAAACTACCAAAGTTGCTGCAGGTGTTGGTAAACCAATAAAAGAGCTTGTTTGTCGCTCATCAATATTAAACTTTGCCAATCTATAAGCTGCTGCCAATGTAAATAACAAACCGAAAAAAGGAAGTAGCTCAATTTCTTGAGTTTTCCAAGAAACAACTTCTGTATTAAAAATTTCGATAGTATTTTTAGTCTGTAGTAATTTATAAATAACAATTCCAGGCACTACTCCACTCGTAACAACATCTGCCAAAGAATCTAACTGCTTTCCTAATTCACCTTCAACTTTAAAAATACGTGCTGCAAATCCATCAAAAAAATCAAAAAAGATACCTAGTAAAACAAAATAAGCGGCAATTTCTAATTCGTTGTTAACAGCAAAAATAACGGCAATAGTTCCACAAAGTAAATTTAAGAGCGTTAATAAATTTGGAATGTATTTTTTAAGCATCATCTTTTTAAATTTTTGTAAATTTAGCAAATTGTTTTCAGTAAATTAATTTATACTTATTTTTTAATAGTTAGTCCCTATGCCAATAATTGAATCTAGTTACAAGCCTTCTTATCTTTTTAAAAACACACATATAAATACAATGTATAAAACATTATTTTATACTGGAAAAAGTACCTACAAAAGAGAAAGAATTACAACTAACGATAACGACTTTTTAGATTTAGATTTCTCTACAAAAAATGCAGAAACACTCGTTATTGCAATGCACGGACTAGAAGGAAGTTCAAAATCAAAATATATAACTTCCGTTGTTAATCATTTAAATGACAACAATATAGATTGTGTTGCTGTGAATTTTAGAGGTTGTAGCGGAGAGGATAACAATCATATTTATTCATACAATAGTGGTAAAACTGATGATGTTTCGTGTATTATCAATCATATTTTAAACAACTATACCTATAAAAATATTGTGCTTTTAGGATATAGTATGGGTGGAAATATAACCTTAAAATATTTAGGTGAAACTGATGAAGTTCCAAATCAAATTAAAGGTGGTATTGCAATATCTACACCATGCGATTTAGAAGGATCTTCAAATTCTTTAGCAAACTGGAACAATGCCATATATTTAAAACGATTTATGATGAGCCTTAAAGAAAAGACGTTGGTAAAACTAGAGAAGTTTCCAGACTGTAAACTCGATAAAAATGCGATTGCAAATGCCAAAACATTTAGAGATTTTGACAATGCTGTAACCGCACCGCTTTTTGGTTATAAAAACGCAAGTGATTATTGGACACAGTGCAGTTCTAAACAATTTTTAAAAGATATTAAACTTCCTACGCTAATTATTAATGCCTTAGATGATTCTTTCTTATCTGAAAGTTGTCATCCATTTAATGAAGCAACAACTAATAATAACTTAACTTTTGAAGCTTCAAAATATGGTGGGCATGTTGGTTTTAATTCTTCCTTTTTGGGTAAAGATTTATTGTGGAGCGAAAACAGAATATTAAACTATATTAATCATATTATTTCTTAATAGTGAACGTTAACTTATAAAGTTTTTTTACTTTCGTTTAAAAATATATCATCTTGAAAAAATATTTATTACTTTTTTTATTTTCAACCCAAGTATTTACGGCGCAAACTGTTCGTAAATATTCTAACGAATTTTTAAATATTGGTGTAGATGCAGCCGCTTTTGGAATGAGTAAAGCTGTTGTTGCCACAAGTAACGATGTAAATTCTGTATATTGGAATCCTGCAGGTTTAGTGAATGTAAAAAACTACCAAGGTGCAATTATGCATGCTGAATATTTTGAAGGAATTGCAAAATATGATTATGCTGCATTTGCAATGCCAATTGATGAAAAAAGTGCTGTTGGAATATCAATACTCAGATTTGGAGTTGATGATATTTTAAATACCACAGAACTTATTGATAATGAAGGGAATATAGATTACAACCGCATTAGTTTATTTTCTGCTGCTGATTATGCTTTAAATCTATCATATGCTAGAAACTTAAATATTGAAGGGTTAAATGTTGGATTAAACACTAAAATTATTAGAAGAATTATTGGAGATTTTGCAACTTCTTGGGGATTTGGTTTAGATGCCGGAGTTCAATACGAAAAAAACAACTATAAATACGGGTTGATGTTAAGAGACATTACAACTACCTTCAATTCTTGGAGTATTGATAAAACGGAATTTGAAAAAATACAAAATGCCATTCCAGACCAAAATCAAGAATTACCCGAAACTACAGAAATTACACTTCCCAAGGCACAAATTGGTGTTGCTAGAAAATTCAATATTTCAAAAGATTTTAATTTACTATCAGAACTGGATTTAAACTTACGATTTACAAAAACAAACGATGTTATTTCTTCAGATTTCGTTAGTATAGCTCCTGCTTTAGGTTTTCAATTAGATTATACAGACTTAGTATATTTAAGAGCTGGTATTGGAAATGTTCAAAAAGAATTGCAATTCGATACTACTACAGAAACTTCTATACAACCAAATTTTGGCGTCGGTTTTAAATACAAAGGAATTCAAATAGATTATGCACTTACTAATATTGGTAGTGTTGGTGCTGCGCTTTACTCAAATGTTTTTTCTATAAAAGTTGATTTTGAAAATTTTAGATAATTATGAACCCTAAACACGTTTTATTTTTAGTTTTATTATTTTTTTCTATTCAATTTAATGCACAAATTAATCTTTCAGAAAAGGCTACAATAAGTGTCGTAACTTGTGGCCCTGGTGGTGAGCTTTACTCATCTTTTGGGCATAGTGCATTTCGAGTTTTTGATCCCATAAATAAATTAGATAAAATATATAACTACGGAACCTTTAATTTTAATGCGCCTAACTTTTATCTGAATTTTGCCAAAGGAAAATTAACATATCAATTATCAACTTCTAAATTTGGTTTATTCTTACAAATTTATAATTATGAAAAAAGGTGGGTTAAAACCCAAGAATTAAACTTAAATAAAGACCAAGTACAAGCAACTTATAATTTCCTAGAAAACAATGCCAAGCCATCGAACAAAGATTATCAATACGATTTCTTTTACAACAATTGCTCTACAAAAATAGAAGAAGTTATAAAAGGTATTTTAAAAGATAGTGTTACGTTTAGCAACAACCATATTTCAACACATAAAACACATAGAGATTTAATTACAGATTATACAAAAAAACAAAAATGGGGGAAATTTGGTATCGATTTAGCGTTGGGTTCTGTAATTGATAAAGAAGCTACAAAGGACGATTATAAATTTTTACCAGATTATATCTTTTTCGCTTTTGAAAATGCTACAATTACTACTGAAAATGGAGCAAAACCATTAGTTAAAGAGACTAAAACAGTAATAAACCCTAAATCAAATGAAATAATAAAACCATTTGATTTTGTAACTACTCCACTAGTTGTTATTAGTTGTATTAGTTTAATTATCCTACTTTTCAGTTATAAAAATTTTAAAAATAAAAGCAGATCTAAGTGGTTAGATTTTTCACTTTTCTTTATTACAGGAACTATAGGGATTGTAGTTTTATTACTTTGGTTTGCTACAGATCATACCACAACGTATAAAAATCTTAATTTTTTATGGGCTTTCGCACCCAATTTTATAGTTGCATTTTATCTATTAAAATCGAAACTCCCAAAATGGATGTATTATTATACTATAGGTTTAATTGGTCTAATTGTGCTAATGTTACTGGTGTGGATATTTAAAATTCAAGTTTTTAATACTGCACTGCTTCCTTTAATAATTGCATTATTAGTGCGCTATTTATTTTTAACAAACTATCTGAAAGCGAAATTTTAGGCGCGTATTAGAGTCAATTAGTACTTTTTTATTTTTCACGTAAAATTTTATCCATTTTCCGCCCTTTTGCTAATTCATCTATTAATTTGTCTAAAAACCGTACTTGTTGTGTTAAAGGATTATCTATTTCTTCAATGCGATAACCGCAGATTACTCCTTTAATAAGTTTTGCATTTGGGTTTAGTTTTGCGTATTTAAAGAATGTTTCAAATGTTACCTCTTCATCAATTAACTCTTGTGTTTTCAGTTTATCAAAACCTGTAAGCCATTCTATAACTTGGTGCAGTTCTTCTTTTGTTCTGCCTTTCTTCTCTACCTTTGTAACGTAATGAGGATATACTGAGGCAAATTTCATTTTAGCAACTCGTTCATTATGTTTTGCTGTAACTTTCATTTTTTATATTGGTTTTGTATTATCTAGCCTTTAGTCAATAAGGATTATAATTTTTGTCGTTTGTACTAGTTCAAATTTAATCATAAATTATATGAAGCCCTAGCAACTAGCTTTCTATTCGATAATTCCGATAAATGTTTCCAATTCACTATAAACAGTTATTCCGAAAAGATTCCATTTCAAAATTCCATTAACATTATATTCATTTTTTTCATTCAATTTGAAATTGTTCGTTTGTATTGAGTTAAATTCCCAAACGTAACCACTAATAAATCCAGTCAAAAAACTATTACTCTCAATAGGAATGAATTCGTTTTTTTCAATCGAATATTTCACGAGCATATTTATATCAAAAGTCAAATTATCTTCAAGTAAAACTTCTTTAATTTCAGAATTATTCATTTTGCTATAATCGTCTGTTAGAATTATCCGATTTGTGTGTTTCTCCGAATTTGATGCAGAAATTATTTGAACAATTCCGATTACCATCATAAAAATTGAAATAACTTTAAAATGTGGTTTAAAAATTCGTTTTCCTATTGCTATAAACCCAACAATCAGATATAGAAAGTATAAAACAATCATTCCGTTTATTATTGACCAAATTAAATGTATCATAGTTTTTTTTGCTTATTTCCAACCTTTTAGGCTAAGGAAAGTTGAGGTTGGTAAACCGTAATTTTCCGATGTTTGTTATTTCGTTTATATGTTTGTCGGATTTCTCTAATCATTTTATGTAGCAATTTTTTCACACATTGTAGTAAAATGTTTTCATTCAAATAGTATTCAATTTTTAATAATACTTTTTGAAAATACATTTGTTTTTTGGAATAATTGACATTCCAGAGTCAATAGGTTCAACTAATTCAATAGCCCTTTTGAGTTCTACAATTTTAACAGATTTTTTATTTTTTAAAAATACAATTAAATCATAAGAATCAGAATGTCTAATCCCATTCTGTCTAATATTTGTCAAATTTAAATTTAGGTTAGTTTCAACTTGGTCAATAATACAATAAGGCCCGAGAATTATTAAATTATCCCATTCAAAATCTGTAATTTTTGAAAAATCAGAAACTCCTCTCTCTGAATACAACTCTTTTAATATCTTTTTATTTAGATTTTCATCATTTTCCAATTGAAAAATATATTGGCAAGATATTGATAAAAATAAAATACATATTACGATTTTTCTTTTCATAATTTTTTATGATTGAAATATTCTTATCAGGTTCTCTCGAATTAATTTCATCAAAATTTTCAGTTTTTTATTGGGTTTTTTTCGAAATGTTTTACAACTCCCTATAACCTTCAAAAATAATACTTCTATTTCTTAAAATAGACCTCGAAAACCAACTTATTATATGGTTCTATATCTGAACTAGGATAAAAAAAATTGGTTCTAAATCTACTCTTAAAAGTTGAAGTTATTTTCTTTCT
>CBDUKG010000010.1:0-44558 GCA_965367745.1 uncultured Flavobacteriaceae bacterium
ATAAAAATATTTTAGTTGTTGGTTCAGAATTTCATTCTGGTGGTTTAGATAAAACAACCAGAGGTAGAGGAGTTTCTGTAATTTTTGGTGATGGTGCTGGAGCAGCGGTGTTGTCGAGAACAGAAGATAATACTAAAGGGATTTTATCTTCTCATTTGCATTCTGAAGGAAAACATGCAGAAGAATTAACAGTTATAGCGCCAAGTATTAAGCATTGGGTGCCACAACTTATAGCAGAAAATGATGAAAATGACGAATCTTATTATCCATATATGAATGGTACTTTTGTATTTAAGCACGCTGTTGTTCGTTTCTCTGAAGCTATTGTTGAAGGTTTAAAAACAAATAATTTACAAGCTACAGATATTGATATGTTAATCCCGCATCAAGCAAATTTAAGGATTTCACAATTTGTTCAAAGGAAATTTAAATTGACGGATGATCAGATCTTTAATAATATTCAAAAGTATGGAAATACTACAGCAGCTTCAGTAATAATTGCGTTAACGGAAGCGTGGGAAAAAGGCAAAATTAAAGATAACGACTTAGTTGTTTTAGCAGCCTTTGGTAGTGGATTTACTTGGGGAAGTGTTATTATGCGTTGGTAATAAAAATTAAAGTAAAAAGCCTCTAAATGCAAGTTTAGAGGCTTTTTGTTTAAAAGTTATTGATTAATTCAAATAATTACAATATCCTTTTATATTTTAAAATTATTTAGGTCATCTTCTTATAATAAAAGACGAGTTTTAATTATAGTTGTTACATCTAAATTGTTAAAAAGATCCTAAATTTAACTGAAGGTTTAATTTTTAATTATAAATGCATTTATATTTCGAATGAAAAAAAAAACGTTAGTACTTGGCGCTTCAATAAAACCAAACAGGTATTCAAATATGGCTGTAAGAAAATTATTGAATCATGGTATTGAAGTGATGGCTTTAGGAAATAAAAAAGGAGAAATTTTAGAAGTTCAGATTAACACTTCTAAAGAATTGTTTGAAAATATACATACAGTTACACTTTATTTAAATGCAAAAAATCAGGAAAGTTATTATGATTATATTGTAGGTTTAAAACCAAAGCGTGTAATTTTTAATCCAGGAACTGAAAACGTAGAATTGGAAAAATTATTAACCAAGAATAATATTAAATTTGAAAGGGCTTGTACGCTCGTTTTATTAAGTATTGGAGAATATTAACCTTTACTTCCTATAATTCTTCCTAAAGAACCATTTTTACTTGGTGTAAGTTCAAAAATAGTTGTTGGAACTAATCTTGGTTCTGCTCTATGGGATACATATAAAACGGTAATTTCAGTTTTTAAAATGATCAGGTTTATTAGCTGTGTTACTAGTGTTGTATTTTCATCATCTAAACCTTCTAGTGGTTCGTCTAAAATTAAAAGTGGTGGTTGTTTAATAATGGCTCTAATTATTAATGCTAAGCGTTGTTGACCAATAGAAAGTTTTAGAAATGGTGTGTTTTTATATGCTGACAAATGGATTATTTTAAGCCATTGTTCCACAACATAAAATTGCATCTTTTGAGGTTTCTTGTAAAGTCCGATAGAGTCAAAATATCCCGATAAAATTAGATGTTCAAGTGTTTGGTTTCTACTAAATAATTCTGTTAGTGTTGTTGAAAAAAATCCAATTCTTTTTTTTAAGTCCCAGATACTTTCTCCACTACCTTTTTTTTGACCAAAAATGTAAATATCTTGTCCATAAGCTTTTGGGTTTTCACCTGTAATTAACGACAATAATGTGCTTTTTCCTGAGCCATTTGGTCCAATTAGTTGCCAAAACTCCCCTTTTTTAACAGTCCAATTAATATTTTTCACAATTGGAGTTGTGTTATAATTTACACAAACATTGTTAAATTTCACAAGTGTATCTCCTTCAAAATATATTCTTTTTAGGGTATTTGGTATTTCATTTTTAAAATAAGAAGAATAACTATTTTGTTTATTTTGAAGTTTTTGTATTTCAAATGTATTGTCTTTTATTTCAAACTTGTGTTCAATAAAATTTAAAATATCAGTTGTTCTATTTGCCAATTGAATTATTTGAATATTTTTTGAAATACTTTTAATATTCTGAGACAGTTCTAACTGAGAGTGCGTGTCTAAATGATCAAAAATACTATCAAATATTATAAAATCCGGTTGTTGATTTAAACAATATTGTAAAAAAACTTTTCTTCTTTCACCAGTTGAAAAATTACTTAGTTTTTGATTGCTTGCAGCAGCTATTTTAATAATATCATATCGATACTCTTCTTCAATAATTTTTTCAATGGCAATATCAGAAAATAAAAACCCTTTGAGATTGTTAAAATGCTGCAATTTATTTGGAGCTTTTTTAGATAAAATAGATGTAATAAAAGCCTTCTTATCAACGTTGTTTTTAATAAGGATTGCAATAGGCTTTTTGATCATTATAAAAATTCAATTTTGAATAAAAATACGTAAAAATGGATAAGTGTTAATCAATTTCAAAAACTTTTCCAGCTTCCGCCAAATGTGTGTTTTCAAAAATTTCTTGTGCCTCAGTTTTAAAAACTTCAATATTTTTATATCGTCCACTATAATGTCCAATAATTAATTGTTGCACCTTTGCTTGTGATGCAATTTTAGCAGCTTGTTCTGCAGTTGAATGTTTTGTAGTGGCAGCGAGTGCTTCTTTATCTTTTAAAAATGTAGTTTCGTGGTATAAACAGGTGACTTTTTTTATTATTGGTACAATTGCCGGTAAGTATGAAGTATCACTACAAAATGCATAGCTTTTTGGAGCTGGAGGATCTAATGTTAAAGATTCATTTTTAATAATTGTGCCATTTTTTAATTTAAAATCTCTACCAATTTTTAAATTTTGATAATCACAAATTTCAATTTCTTTACAATCAGAAATAGCGTTTATATTTAATTTACGTTCACCTAACTTTTCTTTAAATAAAAAACCGTTTGTATAAATTCTGTGTTCTAAAGGAATGGTATGAACTTCAACTTTATCATCTTCAAAAATTAATTCACTTTCTGCGGAAATTAATTCATGAAAATATAGGGGATAATGTGTCCAAGAATTAGAAAGTTTTAATTGCAATGTTATAACCTCTTTAATACCTTTTGGACCATAAATGTGCAATTCAGTTTCTCTATTTAACAATCTAAATGTAGCAATTAACCCAACCAATCCAAAAAAGTGATCACCGTGTAAATGGGAAATAAAAATATGTTTGATTTTTGCAAATTTAACACCATATTTTCGTAATTGAACTTGAGTACCTTCGCCGCAATCAATTAAAAAATGATGATTTTTAATTTCTAAATATTGTGCTGTTGGATGTGCGTTTACTCTTGGTGTAGCGGAGTGACATCCTAAAATTGTGAGTTTTAAACTCATCTAATAACCAATCTTTTTGATATAATTTCAGAGTCTGACTGTAAGGAGTAGATGTACATTCCGTTATTTAAGTCGTTTCGATTAAATAGCAAGGAATTTATACCAGTTTTTGCATTAATTCTTTCGCCGTAAACTGTTTTACCTACAAGGTTTTTAACCGTAAATTCAACTAATTGATCTTTTGTAGATCTAAAACTAATACGGGTTCTAATAGTTAATGGATTTGGAGAAGCAGATACAGATGTAAGCGTAGTTGTTATAGGTTTATCTTTTTTAATAACATTATTTCCCTCTTTTTCTTGGGCATAAGAAAAAGTGAAAATTAGTAAAAATGTTATTAAAAGTAATTTTTTCATCAATAAGCCTATTGTTTTTAAAATCCTAAATCTCGTTCAATCGCATCCATTTCTAAAATGTCTAGCGCCTCTGTAAATGTTGGCACAACATTAATTTCATCAGGAATTTCATCTATATCAATTCCTTCAAAAATAATAACAAAACTTGTGCCGTTTTGTCTATGTCCTTCACTTAACTTCAAAAATAACAATAATTCTTTTAAATTTGTGTTAATTTTTCCTGAAAAATCTAAAATTAAATGTTCTTCCTTAAAATTAATTATGTTTTTTTCAAGATTATTTAGAAATATATCTAAAGATTCTTCAGTGGGTTTTAATAATGTATATTTTTCAGTCTTCGTTATTATCATTGTTTGTGTCTTTCAATTTGCTGCGCCAATAAATAAATTACAGCCATTCTAATAGCAACACCATTTTCAACTTGGTTTAGTATAATAGACTGATCTGCATCTGCAACATCACTTGTTATTTCAACACCTCTATTTATTGGACCAGGATGCATAATAACAATTTTCTTGCCAAGTGAGTCTAAACGCTGTTTATTTATTCCAAATAATTGGGCATATTCTCTAGTTGATGGAAAAAAGTTAATTGCCATACGTTCGTTTTGTACTCTTAAAACATTCGCAACATCGCACCATTCCAATGCTTTTTTTAGATTGTATTCTACGCTAACACCTAAACTTTCTATGTATTTTGGAATTAATGTTTTTGGACCACAAACTTTTATTTCCGCACCTTGTAATTTTAAGGCATAAATATTTGATAAAGCAACTCTAGAATGTAAAATATCTCCAATTATCACAACTTTTTTACCCGTTACACTTCCTAGCTTTTCTCTAATAGAGTAGGAGTCTAGCAGTGCTTGTGTTGGATGTTCGTGTGTGCCATCTCCAGCATTTACAATTTTTGCATCTACATGTTTAGATAAAAAATCGCACGCACCAACATTTGGATGACGCATTACAATTAAATCAACTTTCATTGATAAAATATTGTTGGCAGTATCTATTAAAGTTTCTCCTTTTTTTACTGAAGATTGACTTGCAGAAAAGTTAATAACATCGGCAGATAAACGTTTTTCAGCCAATTCAAAAGATAGTTTTGTTCTGGTGCTGTTTTCAAAAAATAAATTTGCAATAGTAATATCTCTTAGCGATGGTACTTTTTTAATAGGACGATTAATTACTTCTTTAAAATGATCTGCAGTTTCAAAAATTAAATCAATATCACTTCTTTTTAAATGCTTTATTCCTAAAAGATGTTGTACGCTTAACTGACTCATGTAATTAATTATTTATAATATAAACGGCATCTTTACCGTCTTTTTCTTTCCAATTTACGGTAACTCTTTCTTCATTAATAACATCAACTTGTCTTCCTCTATAATTTGGTTGAATTGGTAAATGTCTACTAAATCTTCTGTCTATTAACACCAGTAATTCAATATCAATTGGTCTTCCAAACGACTGAATTGCGGTTAATGCAGCTCTAATACTTCTACCAGAAAATAAAACATCATCTATAAAAACAACATTTTTATCTTCAACAATAAAATTTATATTGGTTTTGTTTGCTTCAATAGGTTCACCACGTCTTCTAAAATCGTCTCTGTAAAAAGTAATATCTAATTGTCCTAATTTTACTTCGGGAATATTGTAGTCTTCTTTTAAAATTGAAACCAATCTTTCCGCCAAGTACACTCCTCTTGGCTGAATGCCAATTAAAACAGTATTTTCAAAATTATTATGATTTTCAATTAACTGACATGCTAATCGATGTAATATTATGTGAATTTCTTTAGAGTTAAGTAGAATTTTTTTGCCCATTGCAATACCAAACATTGTTTGGAATACAAATATAATGCATTTTGTTAATTAATTTGTTAAAAACATTTAGAACTTAATATTAAAGCAAGCATTTGTTCTTGTACTTTTATTTTTATAGTATTTAAATATATTTTAATATATGTCTTTAACTCCAAAAGAAAATAATTTGCCTTTAACTAAGTTCGAATCAATGCTAAAAACCAATAGTGTTTATTTTTTCGATTCTATTGAATTTGAGGAGATTATACATTATTATATAGATTCTGGAAAAATTTCTTTAGCAAAAAAAGCAATAATATTGGGTTTAAAACAACATCCAAATTCAATTTTACTAAAATTATTAAGAGCTGAATTAATGGTTTTTGATGGTGAATTTGATAAGGCTACAAGTTTATTAAAAGAATTACAAGCCATTGAACCTACTAATGAAGAGATTTATGTGCAGCAAGCAAGTATTTTTTCTAAAAAAGACAAACATCAAGAAGCTATAGATGCTTTAAAAATAGCTTTGTTATATACAGATGATGAAGCCGATGTTTTAGCCATGATTGGTATGGAATATTTGTTTTTAGATAATTTTGATGAAGCTAGATTAAATTTTGCAAAATGTTTAAAGGTAGATTTTGATGATTATTCTTCGCTTTACAATGTGATTTATTGTTTTGATATGCAAAGCAAACATGCAGAAGCTATTGAATATTTAAATGAATATATTGATAAAGATCCTTATAGCGAAGTTGCCTGGCATCAATTAGGAAGACAATATTTTATATTAGAAAATTATACCGAAGCATTAAGAGCCTTTGATTATGCCGTTTTAATTGATGAATCTTTTGTTGGTGCATATTTAGAAAAAGCTAAAACCTTAGAACAGCTTCAAGAATTTGACAAAGCCATTGAAAATTATAAAATCACTATAAATTTAGATGATCCAACATCATTTGTTTATTTAAGAATTGGAGAATGTTATGAAAAACTAAACAAATTTTCTTTAGCAATACAGTATTATAAAAAGGCCGTACACGAAGATCCATTGCTAGATAAAGCTTGGTTGGCAATAGCAGAACTTAGTATTGTAAATAAAAACTATTATAAGGCCCTTTTTTACATAAACAAGGCTATAGAAATTGATGAAAAAAATAGTTTATATTGGAGAAAATATGCTGAAATTAATTTAAAATTAAACTTTTTTGAAGAAGCTGTAAGAGCATTTCAAAATTGTATTTTATTACAAGATTTTGACATTGCAATTTGGGTTGGTTTAAGTGATGTGCTTTGTTATTTAGGAGATTATAAAGATGCGTTAATCAATTTACAAAAAGCATCAAAGGTTTTTAAAGATTTTGCAGAATTAGAATATAGACTTAGTGGTATTTATTTTAAATTCAGTAATTTTTCAAAAGGAAAAAAACATTTAATAAATGCTTTAACTATAGATTTTGAATACCATAATGAAATTAAAGATTTATTTCCAGAAGTTTATAAAAAGCAAGAGGTTTTAGATATAATAAACGATTTCAAAAATACTTCATTTTAAAATATTACATTTGTCTTTTAAGATAAAAGACAGATGCAACAAAGAAATTTTATTCACTATTTAGTAATTACGCTTAAAGGAATGGCTATGGGAGCTGCCGATGTAGTTCCGGGAGTTTCAGGAGGAACAATAGCATTTATTTCTGGTATTTACGAAGAATTACTTACCTCAATAAGTTCTATTAAATTTTCTTCAATTAAATTATTGAAGGATAAAGGGTTTAAAGTGTTTTGGAAAACTATTAATGGTAATTTTTTAATGGCACTTGTAATCGGTATTTTTATTAGTATTCTTTCTTTAGCAAAATTAATTTCTTGGTTATTAGAAAACGAGCCAATACTTGTATGGTCTTTCTTTTTTGGATTGGTTTTAGCAAGTATATTATTTATAGGAAAACAAATTACAAAATGGACTATTTTATCGATAGTGCTATTTTTAGTAGGAGCATTAGTTGCTTATTATATTACAACGCTTCAACCTTTAGTTTCTGAAAATTCGTCACCTTTATTTTTATTTCTAGCAGGTGCAATTGCAATTTGTGCTATGATATTACCTGGAATTTCAGGTTCATTTATTTTAGTATTATTAGGTGCATACAAACCAGTTTTAGACGCAATACATAACAGAGATTTTAAACTGCTTGCAATTTTAGCATCTGGAGCAATAATTGGATTGTTAACCTTTTCTAAAGTGCTAAAATGGTTATTTAATCATTATAAAAATTTAACATTGGCGGTTTTAACGGGCTTTATTTTAGGTTCTTTAAATAAAATTTGGCCTTGGAAAGAAACATTAACTTGGCGTACAAATTCAGAGGGTTTAAAAGTTCCTTTTAACGAGCAAAGTATTTCTCCTTTTTCGTTTGAAGGAGATGCAGAACTTATAATGGCTATAGTATTAGCAATAATTGGTTTTGCAGTAATACTAATTTTAGAACAGGTAGCTAAATTGTCGAATTCAAATTAATGTATGGCAAGAGAACGTAGTTTACTAGATAAATTTTTCCTTTTTTTAAAAGGACTTTCAATGGGAGCCGCCAATAAAGTTCCCGGAGTATCTGGTGGTACAGTTTCTTTTGTATTAGGTTTTTATGAAGAAATGATTTATTCTTTTAGAAAAATAAACTACAAAGCTTTTTTGCTATTATTTAATGGAAGGTTTAAGAGCTTTTATAACTATACAAATGCAACTTTTTTACTTTTGGTTTTTGGTGGAAGTATGTTTAGTTATTTTAGTGTCTCCTTAGCGTTAGATTATTTGTTAAATGCCTATGAATTGTATGTTTGGAGTGCGTTTTTTGGAATGATATTAGGTTCTATATTTTATATTTCTAAAGATTTTAACGATTGGAATACTAAAAATATAGTTGTAATGATTATTGGGGTAGTGCTAGGTATTGCAATTAGTTTTATGAGCCCTGCAAAAGAAAATGACAACCTTTGGTTTGTTTTTGTTTGTGGAATAATTGGTGTTTCTGGAATGACACTTCCTGGTTTGTCAGGTTCTTTTATCCTTATTTTAATGGGTAACTATGTCTTGCTACTTGTAGATTCTGTTGCCGTTTTATTTAAAACACTAACTGAGGTTTTTATTTTAGATTTTAGCTTTATGGATAGCAATGAAAGAATCCGATACCTAAAAATAGTTGCTACTTTTACAGGTGGTTCAGCGTTTGGATTAATTGTTACTTCACATATTTTAGGATATGTTTTAAAACGTTGGCATCAAATTGTAACAGCTGTAATTATAGGTTTTATTGCAGGTTCTTTAGGTATAGTTTGGCCTTGGAAAAAAGAGGTTTATAAAATTGAAAATGGCATAAATTTATTAGATGCCAAAGGAAATAAAGTAATTGAAAATTTTGAAAGGTATTTTCCAGATTTTTCTAATAGTGAAACTTGGATAGCTATATTTTTTGTAGCTGTTGGAGCAGCAATTATTTTACTTATCGATAAATATGGTACAGAACGTAAAGAATATATAGATGAATAACCGTACAAAATTTGGGTTGTTAGGGAAGGATATTTCCTACTCTTTTTCAAGAAAGTATTTTTCTGAAAAATTTAAAAAATTAGGTTTAACTACCTTAAAATATAGTAATATGGACATTCCTGAGATTGAAGAATTTCCATTTCTTTTATACCATAGAGAGCACGAATATAGAGGTATAAACGTAACCATTCCATACAAAGAATCTGTGATGCGATATTTAAATGAAATTGATGCTGATGCAAAAAAAATTGGTGCAGTAAATACCATAAAAGTAACGGATGATAATGAGTTAGTAGGTTATAATACAGATTATTATGGTTTTTTAAATTCACTTAAACCGTTGTTGAAGTCACATCATAAAAAAGCATTAATATTAGGAACTGGAGGTGCTTCAAAAGCAATTGCTTATGCTTTAGAAAAATTAAATATTGAATATAAATTTGTTTCAAGGAGGTTAGACGATAACAACTTTCTTTACTCCGTTTTAAATCAGCAAATAATTGAAGAGTATCCTATAATTATTAATTGTACACCAATAGGAACACATCCAAATATTGAGGATGCTCCAGAGATTCCATACCAATACATTTCAAAAAAACACTTATTGTTTGACTTAATTTACAACCCGTCTGAAAGTAAATTTTTGCAAAAAGGAAAAAGCAAAGGAGCTACAATAAAAAATGGTTATGAGATGCTAGAACTTCAAGCTGAAAAATCTTGGGAGATATGGAATTCATAGAAAAAAACAAGAAAATTTAACGCAACTTTTATAGTTTTTTTGAATCTTCTATAAAATAGTATTTTATCATTCTATTATTTAAAATTATTATTGAATATAATTAGTGAACCTTAAACATTATAATATGTTAGACCAAGAAGAAAAATTACCAGTACAAGAAAACAATTCAACAGATTCAACAGATCAATCTAAAGATTCTAAAACAGAAATTAAAACTGAAACAACAGCTAAAGTTGAAGCTAAATCAGAAGTTGAAATTAAAGAAGAAGCTGAAGCTAAAGAAACCAAAACACCAAAAGAAGCTGTTGCAGAGGAAGCAAAGCCAGAAGTAGCAGAAGAAACTAAAGCAGAAATTGAGTCTGAAACACCAGTTGCATCTGAAGTTAAAAAAAGTAGTAATTCAGATAAAGCTATAGTTGAGATTGATAGTAAAATTGCTGAAAGTTCTGAAGGAAGTGAGCATCAGGAAATTGAAATGGAAGATTATGATAGTTTGAGTTTAGATGAATTAGTTTCAGAATTAGGAAAACTTGTAAAAGAAGGTCAGGTTCAAAGTATAAATAGTAATGTAAATAAAATTAAAAGTATTTTTAACCTTAAGTTCGGTAAACTTTTAAAAGCTGAAAAGGAAAAATTTTTAGCTGAAGGTGGAAATATTATAGATTTTCAATATAACAATCCAATAAAATCGACATATAATAGCTTTCTTTATGATTTTAAAATTAAAAGAAACGAATTTTATGCAAATCAAGATGCTAAATTAAATTCTAATTTAGAAGAAAAGTTAGAACTTATAGAAAATTTAAAACATTTAATAGATAATGCAGAAGGTGCAACTATGTATAAAATGTTTAAAGATATTCAAACTAAATGGGTAGCAATTGGCCCAATTCCAAGAGCAAAATATAACGACACTTGGAGAACGTATCAACACCATGTAGAACGTTTTTACGATTTATTACATTTAAGTAATGATTTAAGAGATTTAGATTTTAAGCATAATCTTGAGGAAAAACTAAAACTAATAGATAGAGCTGAGGCATTGTTAGAGTTAGAAGATGTAAATACAGCATTTAAAGAGTTACAAGTTTTACATAAACTTTGGAAAGAAGATGTTGGACCTGTTGCCAGAGATAATAGAGAAGAGGTTTGGGAGCGTTTTAGCGAAGTAACAAAAAAAATACATGACAATCGTCATGAATTTTTTAAGGATATGAAATCTAAGTTTGAAGGGAATATAGATAAAAAATTAGAAGTAATTACTGCAATTGAAGCTATTGATACTTCAAAGAACAACTCCAGAGCAGATTGGCAAAATAGTATAAAAGAGTTAGAAGTTTTACGTAATAAATTTTTTGGTATTGGTCAGGTTCCAAGAGCAAAGAGCGATCAAATTTGGTCTAAATTTAAAGATGCAACACGTAATTTTAATGTTGAAAAAAACAAATTCTTTAAAAATATAAAGAAAGATCATTTAGAAAATTTAAACCTAAAAAAAGCATTAATTGAAAAGGCAGTTGCTTTAAAAGATAGCGAAGATTGGGATGCTACAACTGAGGTTATGAAAAGAATTCAGTCTGATTGGAAAAAAATTGGACATGTTCCTAGAAAATATTCAGATAAACTTTGGAAAGAATTTAAAGATGCTTGTAATCATTATTTTGACAGACTTCATAAAAATCAAGATATTGGAAACAAAGAACAAATAGAAGTTTTAAATAAGAAGAAAGATCTTTTAAACACTATTAAAGAAGCTATTGGAGATTCAACTGAAATATCTATTGATACTTTAAATGAATACGTAAGTGATTGGCGTGAGCTAGGAAGAGTGCCCTATGAAATGAGGCATATTGAAGTTAAATTTAATAAATTATTGGATAAAGTTGTTGACAATAGTGAAGCTATTGAAAAACAAGACATTGAAATGATTAAGTTTAAAAACTTAGTTAATAGTTATTTAGAACAAAAAAATTATAGAAAATTAGATTCTGAACAATTGTTTATTAGAAAGAAAATAGATGAAACAGTTCGTGAAATTCAACAATTAGAAAATAATATTGGTTTTATTTCAAACGTATCTGAGGATAATCCTTTAGTTCAAAACGTTCGTAAACAAATAGATGTTTATAAAGAAAAATTGGATAGTTGGAAAGTTAAATTAAACTATTTAAAAGAACTTGAAAGTTAAAAATTACACGAAACTTTTAGAATAAGATTTTATAAAGAATAACTAGAATACTTAAATGTTGTTATTAAAAAAGTCAATTGAAATTAATTTCAATTGACTTTTTTAATTAAATAATATTTCAGGAAGCTTAATTATGGAGGTTTATAAAATCTGGTAATTAAAAATCTACATCAACCCTTTATTATTAGAATTTCTAAACAAATCGGAAAAATGAACAGTCCGTTCTTTTTTTAATTTCGAAATAATTTTTAAAAACAACAGCGCGGTAATATATGCATCTCCTGAAGCGGTATGTCTATCATGTTTTGGTATGTTAAACTCTGTAGACAAAACATCTAAATTAAAATGATTGTCTTTTTTACCCGCTAGTTTTTTGTATAAAACACCAGTATCAATACTTTTATTCTTAAGCTTTGGTAAGTCGATTCTTTTTAGAGCAGCATTAATCATTTCAATATCAAAGGCAGCGTGATGTGCAACCAAAACAGCATTTCCTAAATAATTAATAAATTTTTCAAGGGCTACTTTTTCTGAATATTTTTTAAGACTTCCATCTTTAAGAATTCCGTGAATTTCAACTGTTTCAGCTTTAAACTCGTGTTGTTTTAAATACATTTCAAAACTATCTGCAACATCAATTGTGTTATTAAAAATGGCAACAGCTCCAATGGATAAAATTCTATCGTTAACAATATCTAACCCAGTAGTTTCAGTATCAAAAACTATAAACCGAGTAGCTTCAATAGTTTTTGTAGGTTTTTGTTTAAAGGTTTTTAAATATTCCTTCCAAAAATAGGGGAATTTCTTATTTGTAAAAAAATTGAACATCAATAGTTGTAAATTAATCTAAGGTACTTCATAAAATTACAGAATCCTTATTTAATAAAGAGATTTGAATTAGATTAATTTTTTATTATGTTTATTAAACGAGAAAAATTTTATAAATCTGTTGTTTTTAAATGACAATTAATTTGTTTTATTATTTTATTAATTACTTTTATATCAAATAAACGATCTAATGAATACATATAAAGTAACAACATCCATAAAACTTAGCGAAAAAAGTACTAAAGAAGTTGATAAAAGCGCAAAAAAGAAATTAAAAGAGCTTCGGAAAGAAATTAGCAAAATTCAAGAAGCAATGTATGCAGAAGGGAAATATGCAGTATTAATTTGTTTACAAGGAATGGACACTTCTGGAAAGGATAGTTTAATTCGCGAAGTTTTTAAAAGCGTAAATGCTCAAGGTGTTGTGGTAAATAGTTTTAAAGTTCCTACAGAATTAGAATTAAAACACGATTATTTATGGAGACATTATATTGCATTGCCAGCAAAAGGTAAAATTGGTGTTTTTAATAGAACCCATTACGAAAATGTGTTGGTTACAAGAGTGCATCCTGAATATGTATTTGGAGAAAATATCCCTTCAGTAAAAAGCTTAGCTGATTTGAATGATAATTTTTACAACAAAAGAATGGAAGAAATTAACAATTTTGAAAAACACATAGTTGATAATGGAACAATTGTTTTAAAATTCTTTTTAAACCTTTCAAAGGAAGAACAGAAAAATAGGTTGTTACGCAGATTGCGTTTAAAAGAAAAAAATTGGAAATTTTCACCAGGAGATTTAAAAGAACGTAAACTTTGGGAGAAGTACCAGTTTTGTTATCAAGAATTATTAAATAAAACTTCAAAACAACACGCACCTTGGTTTGTAATCCCAGCAGATGATAAATCAACAGCTCGTTTATTGGTTGCAGAAACTATTTTAAACACCTTAAAACAATATAATTTTAAAGCTCCAGAATTACCAGAAAAGTATAAAGTTGAAATTGAAAATTATAAAGCGCAATTAGAAACTGAATAACGATTAAGAATACAATTCTTACATTGCAATATCTTAATTTATCAATAGTTTTAGAAAGTCAAAAAGCTAAATTATTTTCAAGAAACAATCATTAAATATTTGTTAAAAAGTTTGAAAAAACGATAGGTATATTCCTAAAATCGTAAATTACAAATTGTATATTTACAACTTAATATTTTTTTAAATAACTATGGAATTAAAGTTAACAAAGCCCATTATTTTTTTCGATTTAGAAACAACAGGAATTAATATTGCAAAAGATAGAATTGTAGAGATTTCTATATTAAAAGTATTTCCAAACGGAAATAAGGAAAGTAAAACTTGGTTGGTAAACCCTGAAATGGAAATACCAAAAGAAGCATCTGATATCCACGGAATTACAAACGAAAGAGTAGTTACTGAACCTACTTTTAACGAGTTGGCAGCTGAAGTAAGTAAAATAATTGAGGGTTGTGATTTGGCAGGATTTAATTCTAATAGATTCGATATCCCGCTACTAGCTGAGGAAATGTTGAGAGCTAAAGTTAATTTTGATATGTCAAACAGAGTTGCAATTGATGTGCAGGTAATTTTCCATAAAAAAGAGGAAAGAACGTTAAGCGCGGGTTATAAATTTTATTGCGAGAAAGATTTAGAAAATGCACATTCTGCTGAAGCTGATACACTTGCAACATACGAAATTTTAAAAGCCCAGTTAGATAAATACGATGATTTAGAAAATGATGTCAATTTTTTAAATGAATATTCAACACATAACAAAAGAGCAGATTTTGCTGGTTTTATTATGTTTAATGAACAGGATGAAGAAATATTTACCTTCGGAAAGTATAAAGGGCAAAAAGTTGCGGATATTTTAAAGAAAGATAAAGGATATTATTCCTGGATTCAAAATGCAGATTTTCCACTTTACACAAAAAAGGTATTGACACAAATTAAAGAAAAAACCTTTTTTAATAAAAAAGAAAGTACATTGGAAGATTTACAAAATAAATTCAATAAAAAATTATAAATATGTTCGTTAATTTTGATGATTTAGATAATAATGCTAGAGTTTGGATATACCAATCTAACAGAGAATTTTCTAATAATGAAGTTGAAATAATTAAAGAAAAAACAAGCAATTTTATTGAAAATTGGCTGCGTCATGGAGATCATTTAAAGGCTTCCTTTTTTATTAAATATAACCAGTTTATTATATTGGCAGTTGATGAAAATTTTAATGAAGTTTCGGGTTGTTCTATAGATGCATCTGTAAATTTAATTAAGGGTTTAGAGAAAGATTTTTCAGTTGATTTAACAAATAAATTAAATATTTCGTTTAAAGATAATAGCAATATTAATATTGTGTCTATGGCAGATTTTCAAAAATATGCCAAGCTACGAAAAATTACTGCAGATACTATTGTCTTTAATAATATGGTTACTTCCAAAGGAGAATTTGAAAATAATTGGGAAGTAACAGCAGATAAAAGCTGGCACAAACGCTTTTTGGCACATTAGTTTCATAATAAATTATATCTATTTTTTATAAATGATAAAAAAAACAGTTTTAATAGCTTTAATTTTCTGTGGCACTTTTTTAAATGCTCAAAGTTCCGATCCATTGTTAGTTAAAGATACTTTAGCACAGCAAAAATGGGTGGATACTTTATTAAATAATATGACAATTGATGAAAAAATTGGTCAGTTGTTTATGGTTGCGGCGTATTCAAATAAAGATGAAAATCACGAAAAGTTTATTTCTGGATTGATTGAGAAATATCATTTAGGTGCACTTATCTTTTTTCAGGATGTTCCATTAAAACAAGCAGAATTAACGAACAAATACCAGTCGCAGTCAAAAATTCCATTGCTTATTGGAATTGATGGAGAATGGGGATTAAATATGAGGTTGAAAGAGACCTACCGTTTTCCTTGGAATATGACTTTAGGTGCTATTAAAGATAATTCTTTAATTACTGCATTTGGCGTTCAAGTAGGAAAACATTGCAACCGTTTAGGAATTCATATGAATTTTGCGCCTGTGGTAGATGTAAATACAAACCCTAATAATCCAATAATTGGAAACCGATCTTTTGGTGAAAATCATATAAATGTAGCTGATAAAAGTACTGCTTTTACATTAGGACTTCAAAGTAAAAATGTGTTGGCAAGTGCAAAGCATTTTCCAGGTCACGGAGATACTGCAACAGATTCGCATCATACATTACCAACTGTAGATTTTACAAAACAGCGTTTAGATTCCGTAGAACTGTATCCTTATAGAAAAAATTTCGCAGCTGGTTTAGGAAGTGTAATGGTAGCACATTTAAGCGTTCCAGAGTTAGAATCAAACGAGAGCTTACCTTCATCTTTGTCTAAAAAGGTTGTTACCGGTTTACTAAAAGAAGAAATGGGTTTTAAAGGATTGATTATTACAGATGCATTAAATATGAAAGCTTCTGCAAATTTTGATTCCCCTCAAGAAATAAATTTAGCAGCCATACTTGCTGGAAACGATTTGTTAGATGTTCCTTTAAATATTCCTGAAACTGTAATTAGATTTAAAAAAGCACTAGAAACCGGAGAGTTAACAGAAGAGCGTTTAGATGAATCGGTTAGAAAAATATTAAAAACAAAGTATTGGGCAGGTTTAAATAATTACAAACCGATTGAAACAATTAATTTATTAGAAGATTTAAATACTGTTGAAAATGAATTAATTCATAGAAAATTGGTAGAAAACTCTATTACCTTATTAAAAAATGAATCTCTTGTATTTCCAATTCAAAATTTGGATAAAAAACGTATTGCTTATGTAAAATTAGGTGATAGCGATAATAAACCTTTTATAGAAATGCTACGGAATTACACAAATGTTGATGTGGTTTCAGCTTCAAATTTATATGAGTTAATTACAAAACTTAAAAGATATAATTTGGTGATTGTTGGCTATCATAAGTCTAACAGTAATCCTTGGAAGAGTTTCAAATTTAAAGAGACTGAGTTGGTTTGGTTGCAGGAAATAGCAAGAACAAATACAGTAATTTTGGATGTTTTTGCTAGTCCATACAGTTTATTGCAATTAAAAACTTTTGAGAATATTAACGGTGTTTTATTGTCGTATCAAAACAGTGAATTATCGCAAGAAATTTCAGCTCAAATGATTTTTGGGGCATTAGAAACAAGAGGAAAATTACCTGTTGCAATAAAAAATGTTTTTTCTGAAGGTCACGGATTAATGTCTAGTTCATTAAAAAGATTATCATATTCAATTCCTGAAGATGTTGGTTTAGATAGTCATAAATTAAACAAAATAGATTCAATAGCCAATGCTGTAATAGAAGAGAAAATGGCACCTGGTTTACAGGTTTTAGTTGCAAGGAAAGGCAAGGTTGTTTACAATAAAAGTTTTGGTTATCATACAGATGAAGATAAAATAGCTGTAAAAAATGACGATATATATGATGTAGCTTCAATGACAAAAATATTGGCTTCTTTACCCTTAATTATGGAACTGGAAGAGCAAAAAGTATTGCAATTAGAAAGTACTTTAGGATCTTTACTTCCAAAATTAAAAGGAACTAATAAAGATACATTAACAGTAAAAGAAGTTTTGTCGCACTATGGAAGGTTAAAAGCTTGGATTCCGTTCTATGTTAATACGTTAGATAGTATTACAAAAAAACCATCTGCTGAATATTATAGAGATAGATGGTCTAATAAATTTCCGATTGAGGTTGCCAAAGATTTGTATTTAACTAAAAGTTATAAAGATTCCATTTTTGATAGAATTGCAACGGCAGAACAGCGTGAAAGGCCAGGATATAAATATAGCGATTTATCTTATTTCCTGTTTAAAGAATTTATAGAAAACTATTATAAGAAAAATTTAGATGAATTAACGCAAGAACGCTTTTATAAAGCCATTGGAGCGAATAATACAGGTTATTTGCCACTGCATAAATTTCCGAAAACTAAAATTGTACCAACTGAAAAAGATGAGTATTACCGCAATCAGCTAGTTCAAGGTTATGTGCACGATATGGGAGCTGCAATGCAAGGAGGTATTGGTGGGCACGCTGGTATATTTTCTAATGCGAATGATGTCGCCAAGTTAATGCAACTTTATCTTCAAAAAGGGTTTTATGGTGGAAAACGCTATTTTAAATCTGAAACTATCGATAAATTTAATCACAGATATTACTCAGACAAAGAAGTTAGAAAAGGAGTGGGGTTTGATAAGCCTCAAATTAATGAAGATGAAAAAGCCACTTGTGGTTGTGTTTCAGATTCAAGTTTTGGGCATAGCGGATTTACAGGCACTTTTACTTGGGCAGATCCAGAAACTGAAATTGTGTATGTGTTTTTATCAAATAGAGTATATCCTACAATGGATAATAAAGGTTTAGTAAGAAGCAATATAAGAACCGAAATTCAGCAATTAATTCAAGACGCAATTATGGAGTAACGGTTGCTGTTTTTGTTGTTATGATACCCGATACAATACAAATTCCTAAATAAATTAATCCATATTTATAATTAAAAACAGTACTTATTACACCTGCCTGAATTAAATAAAATAGTGGAAATACAGTTAAAATTAAAGCGAAACGGAAGGTGTTTGTAAAAATTATATCTTTTATTTTTAGTTGTAAATTTTTCCAAAGTAATAAAGGGAAAAAGCTATTTATTCTTGTAAATAAGTGAATTGGAGCAAACCAATTAATTCTTTGTTTTTTGATTTGTTTTGGAGTTTCGGTGTCTAAATTTTCAAGAATTTTATTGGTTGCTATCGGGTCTAAAAAATCAACATTTAAATTTTTTAATTTTTCAACAATTGCATCGTGTTCTTCTAAATTATCTATATGAGTAGTCAGTTTTTTTAATTCTGATGAAACTTTAGCTTTAATAGCTTTATAAGAAGTATCTGGTTTTTCAATATTAAAATAAGGATTAGCTAAGATAGGTTTACCGTAATATACAGAGACGCTTGAGGGGAAATTTAAATGCGAATCATAATTAATTCCAACGGGAATAATTTTAATTTCTAATTCAGGATATTTTTGCAGTGTTCCTAAAATAATACGAGCAAACCCTTTTTTTAAAGGCAATAGACTTCTAAAATTGTGATGCTCTCCTTCTGCAAATATTTGAACGGCTTTTTTATCTTTTAAAAATTCAAAACATTGCTCAAAAATTGCAATATTTTTATTCATACTATCTTTTCCATCTCTAAGTCTATATACTGGTATCATATTTATAGATCTTAAAATTTTGTTAGCTATTTTAGTTTTAAACGCACTCGCTCTCGTTAAAAAATGTATGTTTCTCGCAGTAGTAGTAGGAATTAAAATGGCATCTAATAACGCATTTTGATGGTTTCCTATAAATATAATTGCTCCCTCTTTTGGTATATTTTCGGAACCATAGACTTTAATCTTTTTATGGGTAAAAAAAAGACCAATTTTAACAATATATTTTACAGTATTGTACCAAATATTTTTCAAAATATTAAACTTTTTCTTTTTGTTTAGACCAATAGGTTGCAAGTGCTAAACCTGAAACAATATCCCAAATTGCCCAAAATGCAACTAGTAATGCCATACCACCTAATCCGTGAAAAAAGCTAAAAATTAGCAGTAAACCAAGTCCCGAATTTTGAATTCCAGTTTCTATAGAAAGTGTTTTTTGATCTCTATGGGAAAGTCGCATTGCTTTTGCAAAATAAAAACCAGTTAACAATGCAATTACATTATGTGCAATAACTATAATTAGTACATAATGGATATAATTAATGAAAATATCAAAATTGTCATAAAAAGCTATCACAATAAATAACAGAAATATAATTAGAGAGATAGGTTTTAATACTTTTGAAAGTTTAATGGCCCAAATTGGTTTACGATTTCTAACCCACATACCTAAAATTAATGGAACTCCTAAAATTAGTGTTACTAGTTTTACCAATTCTAAAGGATCTAATTCTACAGTTTGAAGAATAGATGCGGTTGGAGCATATAAATTTCCCCAAAAATGCAGGTTAAAAGGCGTCATAACCATTGAAATTAGCGTTGCAAAAGCAGTTAAGCTAACAGATAATGCAGCATTTCCTTTTGCCATTTGAGTTAAAAAATTTGAAATATTTCCACCAGGACAGGCGGCAACCATCATTAAACCCAAAGCAATACTTGGCATTGGATTTACCAATTTTATAAAAATAAAAGTTACAAAAGGAAGTATAAAAAATTGTGAAATAATTCCAGTTAATAAAATTTTTGGCTTTTTAAATAAGCGTCTAAAATCATCTAAAGTAATGCCAAGAGCTACGCCAAACATTATAATTGCAAGTGTAATATTTAGAACCCAAAGACCTTCGGTGTCAAAGTTTATTTCTAATGAATCTAAGTTTTCAATCATATTAGTTCTTAAAAGCGTATTCAATAATATTAGAACCCATTTGCAATGCTTTTTCTCTTATTTCAAATGGATCGTTATGCATTTCTTCATCTTCCCAGCCATCGCTTAAATCCGATTCATAATCGTAAAAGCAAATCAACCTTCCTTCATAAAACAACCCAAAACCTTGTGGTGGTTTGTTGTCGTGTTCATGAATTTTTGGTACACCTTCCTCAAAATCAAATGTTTGATGAAAAATAGGATGGTTAAACGGAATTTCTTGAAAATCTAAAGTAGGAAAAATTTTTTTAAGCTCTCTTCTCACAAATTTATCGAGCCCATAATTATCTGAAATATGTAAAAAACCTCCTGAAATTAAATAGGTTCTTAAATTAGCAATAGCATTTTCAGAAAAAATAACATTTCCGTGTCCAGTCATAAAAAGGATTGGGTAATTAAATACGTCTATACTATTGGCTTCAACAGTTTCTGGATTGGGTTTTATGTTTGTATTTATAGCGTTATTACTAAATTCAATTAGGTTTGGTAAAGCAGTTGGGTTTGCATACCAATCTCCGCCGCCATTGTACTTTAAAATAGCAATTTGTTGGGCGTTAAGAAAGGCAAAAGGCAAAAGGTAAAAGGCCAAAAGTATTACTTTTAATTTTTTAGTAAGAAATAAAATTTGTTTTTTTTTGATTTTTTTCATTCAGTTGTCTCATTAATAAAAGCAACACTGTGCACTGCAACAACTCCAGCTGTTTCTGTACGTAACCTGCTTTCTCCCAAAGATACTGGAATAAAATTATGTTCCAAACTTTGCTGAATTTCTTTGGTTGAAAAATCACCTTCTGGGCCAATAAGGATATTGGTTTTTGTTGAAGGTTTTAAGGCTGATTTTAACGATTTTTTTGAAGTTTCCTCACAATGTGCAATAAATAATTGTCCGTTAAATTCAGAATTTATAAACTCATTAAAAGTTAAAGGTTCATTAAGTTTTGGAAAATGATATTTTAGTGATTGTTTTGCTGCTGAATGCACAATTTTCTCCATTCTATCTAACTTCAATACTTTTCTTTCGGAATGGTCGCAAATAATTGGAGTAATTTCGTCAATTCCAATTTCGGTAGCTTTCTCTAAAAACCATTCAAAACGGTCGTTTAATTTTGTTGGAGCGATGGCAATATGTAAATAATAATTCCAAGGTTTTAAGTAAGATTTACTTTCTAGAATTTTGACCAAACACCTTTTGTCGTTTGCAATTTCAATTTTAGAAGTAAATACATCACCTAATCCGTTAGTAATAAATATGTTGTCTCCTTCCTTTTTACGTAATACACGAACAATATGGCGACTTTCAGTTTTGTCGAACGTAAAATGTTGGCTTGTTTTGGTTATTTCAGAATTGTAAAATAATTGCATTATAAGTCTTTTTTATACGTACACCTTTTTTTGTAAGTAACAGGTTCAAAATTTTTCCAAACAGCAGCAATTGCTTTGTTACTAGCGAGTTCTGGAGTTCTTATGCAGGTTTCGATGCCTAATTTTTCAAAAGATTTTTGATATTCGTTAAAAATTATAGCGTGTACTCCTTTACTTTGATACTCAGGATGCACTCCGATTAAATAGAAAATGGCGTCTTTACTATTTTTTTTTGCTTTTAATAAATGAAAGATTCCAAAAGGCAATAATTTTCCTTTAGCTTTTTGTAATGCACTCGAGAATGAAGGCATTGTAATTGCAAAAGCAACCATGTTTTCATCTTTGTCAATTACAAATTTTATATATTCTGGGTTTATAAATGAGATATATTTCTTTTTAAAATAATCAATTTCAATTTTAGAAATAGGAACAAATGAAGGTAATTTAGCATAACTTTTATTAAACAAATCGAACATTTTGTTTACATAAGGCATAATGTCTTTTGTTTTTGTAAAATTTAGTGGCGTTAAATTATAGCGTTTTTCAAGTACTCCACAAACTCTTTGTAATGGTTCAGATTTAACATTTTTAAAAGGAAATTTATTTTCTAAATATTCTTTTTCAACTTCAAAACCTAATTTTTCAAAATGAGCTTTGTAATAAGGAAAATTGTACCAAGTAACCATTGTTCCAATATGATTAAAACCATCAGTTAATACGCCAACTTTGTCAAGATTTGAAAACCCAACGGGACCTTCCATAAAATCTAATTTATGCTGAATTCCAATTTCAGCAACCTTTTTAAGCAGCATTTTTGAAACATCAATATCATCAATAAAATCAAACCAACCGAAACGCATTTTTTTTATTTTTTGCTCATTTA
Organism: uncultured Flavobacteriaceae bacterium; assembly: GCA_965367745.1. Classification (GTDB taxonomy): domain Bacteria; phylum Bacteroidota; class Bacteroidia; order Flavobacteriales; family Flavobacteriaceae; genus Lutibacter. Next base: position 22,593 of record CBDUKG010000010.1, read on the forward strand.
TTTCGGTATAATTAATAATTGCAGCAATTCTACCAACAATTTCATTGTTTTTTTCTGCTACAAAAAAGCGAGCTTCGGCGTGTTGAAATACTGGATTTATGTTTTTATCAAAAGATTCAATTTCTTCATTAATAATAGGAGGGACCCAATATTCATTGTTTTTATAGAGTTTAAAAGGAAACTTAACATACTGTTTTAGTTCCTTTTTAGAGGTCATTTCTTTAATTGTAATCATAGGTGTAAGATGCAATTAGTTTCTTTTTTTACCAAATAATCTTCCAAAAAAACCTTTTCTTTTTTTCTTTTTACCAATTGTTTTTTTAGGAGTATTTTTTATAGAAAACGTATCATAATGTCTGTCTAATCTCCAGGCAACTCCAGTAGATAAATAATAATAGGTGTAATTGTCGAAAAAATTAGTTCTAGCGGAAGCATCAATTTGTAAATTTTCATTAATTAAATATGCCAAACCTGTTCCGAATTGATATTTTGGAGTAAATTTTTCTTGATATTGACCTTGATTTTCAATAAAAAAAGACCAATCTTGGTCTATGGCATAAGTCATTGTTACAATATACTTATAAAAAACATCGTCAGTTGAGTATTTATCAGTCATTAAATTTGTTAAAACAACCAATCTGTCAGTAAAATCATTTTGAAGTAATAGCGCAAGTTTGTAACTGATTTCATCTTCTTTAAAATCTTTACTCACAAATTTTGTATGGACTCCGGCATAAATTCCAACTGACGGAATCAAGCGTTTCCAATCAAAAGCATATCTTTTTTTAAAACTTCTAATTTCTTTAGACCTGTCCGCATATTCTTGTTGTCTAATTAAATATTTTGCACCAATTGTTAAGTCACTAATCCCTTTTATATGCCCGTTTGGATGGTGCGATAAATCATCTACTTGATATGCTAAGTTTAGATCAAACTCTAATTTTTCTGAAAATTTCCCATATCTAAATAATAATTCAGCGCCATATGTATTGGAAGGTGATGTAAATAAAGGGTTATCGCTATTTCTGTAGAACAAGCCAGTTTCAAATTGATAAACATTAGTACCTATACTATAAGGGCTTTCAGAAAAACCTGGTCGTTTAGAATTTATTATTTCAGTATATTGTGCAGAAGCAATGTGTACACTAAAAAAAGCTAAAAAAATTAGAAAAATTCTATACATAGTTTGTTTTTTTATGATGTCAAATATAAGATTTTATATAATTAAACGTTTTAGTTACTTGCAAATTGTTATTTTTGAAAATTATATAAATAACGTATTAAATGGGTTTATTAAAAACAATAGCTATTCTTGTTATTATTTATTACGCTTTCAAGTTTTTTAGTAGGTACATTGCACCTATTTTCTTGAAAAAAGTGATTGATAATGTAGAAAAAAAATATAAAGCACAACAACAAAATAAATATGATGAAGAAACTGGTAAAGTAGGTGAAACAGTTATTGCTAAAAAACCAGTTGAACCAAAAGAAAGTAGTAAAGATGTAGGTGATTATGTAGATTATGAAGAAGTTAAAGATGATAAATAAATGAAATTTTCTCTAAGTAAAATTGCTCCATATTTACTTACTATTACTGTATTTATGATCGTTTCTATTGCCTATTTTTCTCCAGTTTTAGAGGGGAAAAAAATTCAACAAGGTGATATTACACAATTTAAAGGTTCTTCAAAAGAAATAGCAGATTTTAGAGCAGAGTATAATACAGAACCATATTGGACAAATGCTACTTTTGGGGGAATGCCAGCCTATGCTGTCAGTGCGTACTATCCATATGATTTTATTAATAAATTGGATAATTTAATTCGATTTTTACCAAGACCAGCCGATTATTTATTCTTATACTTTCTAAGTTTTTTTATACTTTTATTGGTTTTAAAAGTAGATTGGAAATTAGCAATTGTAGGGGCCTTAGGATTCGGTTTTTCAACCTATTTAGTTATTATTTTAGGAGTTGGGCACAATGCAAAAGCACATGCAATAGCTTATTTTCCTTTAGTTTTAGCTGGAATTTTATTGGTTTTTCAACGTAAATATATTCTCGGTTTTATAATTACAGCCTTTGCAATGGCGTTGGAATTAAGTGCTAGCCATATTCAAATGACGTACTATTTATTATTTTTAGTGCTTATTTATGGGATTGTTAAATTGATAGATTCCATAAAGAAAAATGAAATTCCTCATTTTGTAAAAAGTGTTTTAATTTTGGTAGTTGCAGTAGTTTTAGCAGTTGGTACAAATGCTACACGTTTAATGGCAACAAGCGAATATTCTAAAGTTAGTACTCGTGGGAAAAGTGAACTAACTATCAATCCAGATGGTTCAGGAAAACAAGTGACAAACGGACTTTCAAAAGAATATATTACACAATATAGTTACGGAATTCCAGAAACATTTAACTTGTTTATTCCTCGTTTTATGGGTGGAGGGAATTATGAGAATGTTGGTTTTGAGTCTAATATCTATCAATTTTTAAAGGGTAAAACAGATCCACGTCAAGCAAAACAGTTTGCAGAATTTGCGCCAATGTATTGGGGACAACAACCAATTGTTGAAGCACCAGCTTATATAGGAGCTATTTTTGTATTTTTATTTATTTTAGGAATTTTCTTAGTCAGGGGAACTTTTAAAAAGTGGTTAGTTGCCGCTGTTATTTTTTCCATCTTATTAAGTTGGGGAAAAAACTTTGAAATTTTAACTAACTTCTTTATTGATTATATACCTCTATATAACAAATTTAGAGCAGTTTCATCTATACAAGTTATAGCAGAATTGGCAATTCCATTATTAGGAATCTTAGCATTAAAAGAATGGTTTTCAAAAAATAATTCTTCTGATGAAAAATTACAAGCACTAAAAAAATCTTTTTATATAGCTGCTGGTTTAGCATTAATTTTCACACTATTTGGGTCAAGTTTATTTGCTTTTGAAGGCTTAAGAGATGCGAATTACGACCAAATGTTGCCAGGCTTATTAGATGCTATAATTGAAGATAGAAAAGCTATTTTCTTTTCAGATAGTTTACGAACCTTAATTTTAGTTCTGTTGGCAGCTGGAGTATTATGGTTGTTTTTAAAACAAAAATTAAAATCAACAATAGCTATAATTGCTTTGGGAGCTTTAATTTTATTCGATTTGGTTTCTGTAGGTAAACGTTATGTAAATAATGACGATTTTAAAACTGCGAATAAAGTTGACAAACCTTTTGTTGCTTCAGAGGTTGATAAAGAGATTTTAAAAGATAAAAGTTACTACCGTGTGGCTAATTTTATGGTAGATCCTATGAATGATGGAAGTACTTCTTATTTTCATAAATCTATTGGAGGTTACCACGCCGCTAAAATGGGAATTTATCTGGAATTGTACGACTTTCAAATTGCAAAAAATAATATTCAAGTGTTAAATATGCTAAACACTAAATACTTTGTTTTTTTAGATGGCAGTCAGCGTGAAACCGTACAACCTAACCCAGATGCAAATGGAAATGCTTGGTTTGTAAACACTATTAAAATTGTTGATAATGCAAATGAAGAAATTGTAGCTTTAGATAGTTTGCAAACTAAGAATGAGGCTGTGTTAACTTCAAATCGAATTTCAAACGATTTTAAAACTGATTATATAAAGGATTCTTTGGCAAGTATTGAGTTAACTTCTTATAAAGCTAATGAGTTGATTTATGAATCAATTTCAATGGAAGATCAGTTCGCTGTATTTTCTGAAATTTATTATAAAAATGGTTGGAATGCTTATGTTGATGGTGAATTAGAACCACATTACAGAGTAAATTATGTATTGCGAGGAATGGAAATTCCAAAAGGAAAACATACCATAGCATTTAAATTTGAACCAACTGTTATTAAAAAAGGAACTACAATTACTTTAGTATCGTATTTGTTTTTAATTCTAATTCCGGTAGGTTGGTTTTTTGTTGAAAAGCGTAAGACTAAATAAAGTTTTTACAGATTTTTAAGGTGACTCAGAAATTCGTTTTCTCTTCTTTCTAAAGGGAAATTATCAGTAATTTGAGATCTTGCATCATTTGGTGTTAACTTATTATTAGATAAATTTTCAATTACTTTTTTTAATAAATCTGTATTCTTTTGTTTTAAAATATAGCCTTTATCACCAATTATATCTGGAATACCTGCAACATTACTACCAATTGGAATGCAACCGCAAAGCATTGCTTCACACAACGCATTTGGAAAACCTTCAAACATAGAAAGTTGAAAATAGTATTCATGTTTATTGTAAATATCTAAAAGTTCATGTTGATTAACATTGTCAATTAAATGAAGGTTTTTAGGACAAGGTCCTTTTAAATATACTTTACCAACAATGGTAAAATAATATTTTGGGAAAAGCTCCGCAGCTTTTACTATTAAGTCAATTCCTTTTCTATAATGTCCAATTTCATTAACAGCAAAAGTGACAGACAAAAAAGAGTTTTTAATCCTATCTATATTCTTGTTTTGCCATTTATTGGTATCGTAGCCATTTACCATTTCAATAATTGGCGTTTTTATAGTTGGATTAAACGACCGAATTCCTTGATTTGGAAATTTCACATCTAAATAACTGTAAAAACTTTTTTCTAAACTTTTATGAACTGGAAGAATTAAAGAAGTATTTTTAAATGAAAAATTTGTAAACCAACTTAATAGTTGCTTTGTGTGTGCACCGTAATTTATTTCGGGTAATTTTGCGCAATCGGTGCCAATTGCAATAATAATTATTGGTTTTTTTACAAGTTTTCCAAAAATAACCGGTAAAAAAGAAAGATAACCCGAAGATTGAATTACAATGGCTTTGTATTTATGGAAATTAAATATTAAAAAGAAAAATTGCTTTATAAATGCATAAAACAAATAGATTTTTTTTGAAGTATTGAATTGATATAAATCTACATTATAGTTTTTTTCTAAAATAGCAACATCTCTTTTTACAAATGTAGCATATAAAACAAATAGCATTAAAACTGATTCTTTTTCTTTCTTTTCAAGTCTCATTTAATGCTTGTTCTTAAGTGGAAATTATAAATAATTATAGTTTTATCTAGCTACGAATTTAATGAAAAGTTATAAATTAGCAATTGAGATTTTGAAATTGTTTTTTATTTTTAGAAGACTATTTCAAATTATAATAAAGTCTTGGAATTACATGGTAAAACATAAAAAAACTGATAAAATTCAGATACTAATAAACAACGTTGTGCCATTAAATAATGGCGATGTTGCATTGTTTTATTCATTGTATACAAAATTGATTGCTGCAGGATTTCAGGTTAAAATTGTGACATATTATTATAATTTAGCAAAAGAATTATATCCAGATATCCCTTTTGTAGAAGAAATTGGGCAGCATAAAATTTTTATAAAAATACCTTTTTTAAAGCCTTTAGTACTTCCATTATTATTTTTATTATCTAAATCTTACAGAAACGCAGATGTGATTATTGGAACACCTGGTGGATATATTAATTCTAATTACAACATAAAAAATAGTTTATCAGTTTATAAGATTGCTAAATTTTTTGGCAAAAAATCTCTCATTTACTCACAGTCTGTTGGGCCTTTAAATAAAAAAGATGCACTTTTTTTTAAAAAATTAATGGCAACATCTATTTCTTATATTTTTGTAAGAGATCAGTTTTCTTTTGATATTTTAAACGATTTAAATATCTCAAAAGAGAAGTTTAAGTTGACAAAAGATGCTGCATTTTTATTAGATTTTAAAGAAAGTAAACCTAATGAATTAAAGAAGGTTGCAATTTCTGTGCGCGAATGGAACTACGATGGAAGAAATAAAACTGCGTATATAAAAATGATAAATGCATTTATAAAAGAATGTGTAAATAGGGGATATGCGGTTGAATTTCTTTCAACTTGTCAAGGTTTAAAAAATTATAAAGACGATTCTAAACTAGCACAAGAAATTTACAATAATTTAGAAACTTTATTGCAAAAGAAGGTTACTGTGTTATCGGATTACTATGTGTTTGATGATTTTTACAAAAAATTAGAAGAATATGAATTTGTTATAGGTACAAGATTACATATGTGTATTACTTCCCTAACTAAAAATATTCCGGCATTTAATATTAGTTATGAAGTAAAAGGGAAGGAGTGTTACAATTATCTCGGCCTTTCAGAGTATTCTATTGATTATAATGAGGATACTAAAAAAGCCTTACAATTATTCACTATTTTTATTGATAAATCTGATGAAATTAGAGAACACTTAAAAATAATAATGCCTAAAATTAACGAAGAATCTAACACAGATTTTAATTTTTTCGTGGATAAAGTAAAAGAATTTTGAAAGTTTTAATAATTACATATTATTGGCCACCTGCAGGAGGTTCTGGAGTACAACGTTGGTTGAAATTCGTAAAATATTTAAGAGATTTTGGAATAGAACCAGTTGTTTATACAGTTGAAAATCCGAAATATCCAATTTTAGATGAAAGTTTACAGAGCGATATTCCTAAAGGTATTGAAGTGTTAAAACAACCAATTTTTGAGCCAAATAGCATACTTTCGTTTTTCGGAAAAAAGAAAACAGAAAGTGCCGGTTTTTTAGATCCGAATCCTTCATTTTTCGGAAAGGTGTTGCAATATATTAGAGCTAATTATTTTATTCCAGATGCGAGAAAATATTGGATAGATCCTTCAGTAAAATACCTGAAAAATTATATTTCTAAAAACAATATTGACGCCATAGTTACAACGGGTCCACCTCATAGTATGCATTTAATTGGTTTAAAATTAAAACAGCAACTGGGTGTAAAATGGATTGCAGATTTTAGAGATCCGTGGACAGAAATCGACTATTTTCATCAATTACCACTATCCAAAAAGGCGATTAATAAACATCATTTTTTAGAGCAAGAAGTTTTATTAAATGCTGATAAGGTGCTGGTTGTTGGCAGTACAATGAATAAAAATTATGCGAAGTTCAATAATAATGTTGTTACCATAACAAATGGTTTTGATGGAGAAATAATAACTTCGGAAACTAAGTTGGATTCAAAATTTACAATTACTCATATTGGTTTAATGAATTCCGATAGAAATCCGAAAATGTTATGGGAGGTTTTGACTGAAATAATTTTAGAAAATAAAGATTTTTCCGAAGATTTTAAATTGAAATTAATAGGAAAAGTTGATTCAACAGTTATTGAAGAGATTACAACAAATTATCTTAAGAAAAATGTTGAATTAATAGATTATGTTTCGCATAATGAGGCAATTGAGTTTCAGAAAAAATCACAAGTGTTATTGTTACTTTTAAATAATGTGCCAAGTGCAAAAGGTATTATTACGGGTAAAATATTTGAATATTTAATGGTAAATCGTCCAATTTTGGCAATTGCGCCTTTAGATGGAGATTTAGCTGAAATTTTAAATAAAACAAATGCTGGAAAAGTAGTTGATTTTGAAGATAATGAAACTTTAAAAAGTACTATCTTAGATTTGTATTCAAAGTACAAGAAAGGAAATTTAAGGGTTGATTCAAATAACGTTGAACAATTTCATAGAAAAGAACTGACAAATAAACTAGCTGAAGTAATTAAAAATACTGTAATTTCTAAGTAAGCAGTAATCTCTTAGTTGTAAACTTAAATAATGAAAAAAATTATAACCATTTTAGGAGCGAGACCTCAGTTTGTAAAAGCAGCTGTATTAAGCAGAGTAATTGCCAAACATAATAAATTTGAAGAAATTATTATACATACAGGTCAACATTACGATGCCAATATGAGCGACATCTTTTTTGATGAAATGGAAATTCCGAAACCAAAATATAATTTAGCAATAAACGGGCTTAGTCACGGAGCAATGACAGGGCAGATGCTTATTAAAATTGAAGAAGTTTTACTGAAAGAAAATCCAGATTTAGTTGTTGTGTATGGTGATACAAATTCTACGTTAGCAGGTGCTTTGGCAGCGACAAAAATGAAAATAAAAGTAGCACATGTAGAAGCCGGTTTGCGTTCGTTTAATATGAAAATGCCTGAAGAAATTAATCGAATTTTAACAGATAGAATCTCGAATATTTTATTGTGTCCAACAGACACGGCGCTTGAGAATTTACAACACGAAGGTTTTGATAATCTACCTCCGAAAGTTGTAAAAAGTGGCGATATTATGAAAGATGCGGTAGAATTTTATAGCGAATTTTCTGAAGAAAAATCATCAATAATTAAAAATTTACAACTTCAAAAGAGTGAGTTTGTATTAGCTACAATTCACAGACAAGAAAATACAGATAACATTGAGAACTTAATAGCTATTTTTGAAGGACTTCAAGAAATAAATAAGATAAAACAAGTAATACTTCCTTTACATCCAAGAACAAAAGCGATTTTAGAAAAAAATATGTTGAAGTTTAATGTAACTACAATTGATCCTGTAGGTTATTTTGATATGTTAGAGTTGCTTAAAAATTGTAATTTGGTAGTAACAGACAGTGGTGGACTTCAAAAAGAGGCATTTTTCAATAAAAAACATTGTATTATTGCTCGTGAAGAAACGGAATGGGTGGAGTTAGTAACAAATAATTTTGCAAAAATTGTTGGAAGTAATTCAACAAAAATGTTAGAAGCTTTTAACGATTTTCAGAACTCGAAAACAGATTTTTCAATAAATTTATATGGAAATAATGTTGGAGAACATATTTATAAAGAATTAATAAATTTATTAAAATAAATGGGTATTGTTTTAAAACAATCTTTTACCAACACATTAATCCTTTTTTTAGGATTTGCCATTGGTGGTATAAATGTGTTGTTTTTATATACACATTTTTTACATGAAGATTATTTTGGGCTAATAACGTTTTTGTTATCAACTGCCAATATTATTTTGCCATTGCTAGTTTTTGGAATGCAACATTCCATAATAAAATTTTACTCATCTTATAAAACAAAAATAGAACAAGATGGTTTTTTAATTGCTACTATAATTTTGCCATTAATTGTAATTATTCCTTTAGCTTTAATAGGTGCTTTTTTTTACCAATCAATTGCCAGTTGGTTGTCGTCTGAAAATATTTTAATTAAAAATTACACGTATTTAATTTTTATTGTGGCAATTTTTATGGGGTATTTTGAAGTATTCTATTCTTGGACAAAAGTGCAATTTAATTCAGTCTTCGGTAATTTTATTAAAGAAATATTTACACGTATTTGTACCTCCTTTTTATTGTTGGCAGTATATTTTAATTGGATTTCTAACGAGCAATTTATTTATGCAGTTGTAGTAGTTTATGGAGTTAGAACACTCATTATGAAACTCTATGCGATGTATATTTATATGCCAAAGTTAGTTTTTAAATTACCTGCCAATATAAAAGAAATATTCTCATTTTCTATATATATTATTGTTGCTGGTTCGGCATCTGGAATTTTATTAGAAATTGATAAGTTTATGATTCCTCAGATGGAAAAAATAGCTGAAGTTGCGTATTATTCTGTTGGAATTTATATTGCAAGTGTAGTTGCAATTCCAACAAGAGCAATGCAACAAATTACAAACCCAATTACTGCTAAAGAGATGAATTCTAATAATTTATTGGAAGTAGAGAAGTTGTATAAACAAAGTTCCATAAATTTATTGGTAGTTGGCGGTTTATTATTTTTATTGATTAATTTAAATATTAATGAACTCTACGAAATAATTAACAAGCCACAATTTACCAAGGGAATTTGGATTGTTTTAATTATTTCGATTGCCAAAATAATGGATTTAGCCTTAGGTACGGGAAATGCTATTTTGGTAAATTCTAAATATTATAAAATATTTTTCTATTTGTCATTAACCATGGCGTTAAGTGTTATAGTTTTAAATAGATGGTTAATTGGTCTTATCGGAATAAATGGAGCTGCTTTGGCAACGTTAATCGTAGTTTTGGTATATGGTGTTATAAAAATATTTTTCATAAAATCCAAGTTAAGCATTCAGCCTTTCAGTAGAAATACTATAAAAGTTTTGGCAGTAATTATGATTGTTTATTTTGTAATTAATTTTTGGAATTTTAGTTTAAATCCAATACTCAGCATATTTATAAAAGGAATATTAATAACCTCTGTTTATTTGGTAATAATTAAAAGGTTGCATATTTCTGAAGATTTGAATAAGCTGTTTTCAAAATATTTTTGAATTATTAAAAGATTGAATTATTAAAAAACTGAACAATGATTACAGGAATCAATGTAATTTATATTACAAAGCAAACTCATTTTTAATTAATATATTCGCTTTTAAATAAAATTTTATTTTTTTTGATGGATTATTTTTACCATATTTTATACGGAATATTTATGGCCTATTTTGGGTTAATTTCTCCCGGGATGTTAAATATGACTGCTTTAAAAATTAGGATTAACACAGGTAAATTTGAAAGTGTAATATTTGCTATTGGGGCATCCATTGTAGTGTTTATTCAGGCAGGAATAGCTTTGTATTTTGCAGATTATTTTTTAAAGAACCCAACAATAATTGAAACATTAAAAATAATTGCAGTTTTTGTGTTTTTTATACTCTCAATTTTTTTCTTTGCTCTTTCTCGAAAGAAATTAAACCCTAAAACCACTAATGCAAAAGGTAACTTTTTTTTAAAAGGAATAGGTATGTCCGCCATAAATATGTTAGCAATTCCATTTTATTTAGGCTTAAGTATATATTTAACTTCTATTAATAAATTAATTATTGAGCAGCCTTATATTTTTCTGTTTGTATTTGGTGCTGGTATAGGTTCGTTCTTAATATTTTACACCTATATATTATTTGCAAATATTATTATTAAAAAAGTTAGTTATATAGCAAAAAACATAAACTTACTTTTGAGTTTACTTTTTTTACTTTTAGGAATTTTCACAATGATAAAGATTTTGCAATAGTTTTATTTTTTATATTTACAGAATACAAATACCATATTGAATAATGATTGAAGCTATTGAGAAAAACTTAGAAAGAGGCATTCAACTTTTACAAAATATTTCTGACGAAGATTACCAAAATACTTCAATCGCACCATATTATTCTAGCATTGGAACGCACGTACGTCATATTTTAGATGTTTTCGATTGTATTTTTGAAGGTTTATCCAAGAAGGATATTAATTTAATTAATAGAAAACGAAATAATTTAGCTGAGAATTTCACAAAAAATGGAATATATTATTTTGATGAAATTATAACGAAACTGAAATTATTAAAAGAATCTGATTTTGATGAAATTGTAAAAGTAACAGACGATTTAGGATTGGGTATTATTACTGCAAATTATACCTTAGGAGGCATTTTAATTCAAGCACATAGCCATGCGATTCATCACTTTGCGAGTGTTGGTTATGTAATTTCTCAATTAGGAATCGATTTTCCAGATAACGATTTTGGATTTAATCCTACCACTCCAAGAACAAAGACAACTAATTAGCCGCTAATCTTTTAACAGTTTTTATGTATTTTTTAAATTTAAAATATACAGATATTAAGTATTTTAAATTGGTATACTCACCTTTGTTGAGCTGCTTGTTTTTAACACCAATTTTGTAGATTATTTTCCAATGATCTTTTATGGATTTTAATGCTTTTAAATAAGTCCCTTTTGAAGCGTCATAAATATGAGTTGGTTCGGCAATAACTCCATTAATTTCTAATATTTTGAAATTTTTCCTATTTAATAATTCATTAAAATCATTGTATTTAACATCTATTCTACCATAATTCCAACCACTTATGTCTTTGTTAATAGTATCTAAAGTTTTTATTAACGAGTTGTTAATTAGGTGATTACCATTAATAAACTGTGTACCTTTAGAGTGGTTTCCAATAACCGTTAAAATTCTTTTTTCGTTTAAAGTTGGTATATGCTCAAGGCTTTTTTTATTCAATTCAAGTACTAAATCTAAATAGTTTTTTGCTCTTTCATTCTTTTTTATAAGTTCTAAGAGAGTTGATTTACCATCACCTTTTACTGCTAAATATTTTTTTAATGTAATTGATGTTATATGACCAGTTTTTTCGCCAGGAATTTTATAATAAAAAATTCCGCATTCATTTTTATATGCTATAAATTCTTGAATTATTAAATCTATGGTGTTATATTTTTTTAAATAGTTTTGAAGCTCTTCTTTAGAATTAATTTTTTTAACCAGCAATCCTCTAAATCCAATGTTGGGTTTAATAATTAATGGAAATTCAATGTTTTTATTTTTTATATCAGAAACCGTTTTTTCGAATTTTTGATTTTTTATCACAAAAATACTCTTTGGAATATATTCCTTGGGTACTAACTGTAGCGTTTTATATTTAGATTCCAAACCGTTTCCAGAACCTTCGATACTTGGATTAACAGCAGAAAAGAAACCAAAACTTCGGGATTTTATTGCTAAATAAAAAGCATATGGCAATAACGGAACATAAAACATATACGATGGCCAATATTCCCATTGTAGTATAGTTTTAATATTTTTTATTTTCATTTATTTTGAATTAAAAAGTGCGTTCAAAATAATTCGAATTCCAATAAAACCAAGCACCATTGCTGAAATAGCTAATACAATTCCAATTATTAGCCATAAATAATTATTTTGAAGTTTTAAAGCTTTAAAACCAATAGTAATTAATACTGGAGCTAATAATAGTAGTGGCAAGGCAGCGGCCTCATATTTTATGCCTCTTATAAGTTCATCTCTATTTGTTCCCATAAAAATTTAATGATAATGCCATATTTAAAATATAAAAGCTTCAACTTAATAGTTGAAGCTTTAAAAATAATATAATTAATAGAAAATCTAATTTTTATATAAACTTATTTTAAGATAAACCTATATAAAATTGCGTTTTAAGCTATTGCATCTATAATTTTATTAAGAGTTGTACTTGGTCTCATAGAATTTATTGTCAACTCTTCATTTGGTTCGTAATAACCACCAATATTTACTGCTTTTCCTTGTGCATTTGTAAGTTCAGTGATTATTGAAGCTTCATTAGCTTTTAATGCTGTTGCAACTTTAGAAAATAGTTCTTTCAAAGATGTGTCTTCATTTTGATTCGCCAATTCTTCAGCCCAATAAGTCGCTAGGTAAAAATGACTTCCTCTAGTATCTAATTCACCTACTTTTCGTGATGGAGATTTTTTATTGTCTAAAAATTTATCTGTAGCATTATCTAAAGTTTCTCCTAAAATAAGAGCTTTTTTATTATTATTAGTTTCTCCTAAATGTTCTAGAGATACGGCTAATGCTAAAAATTCACCTAAAGAATCCCATCTTAAATGTCCTTCTTCATTAAACTGTTGAACATGTTTTGGAGCAGAACCACCTGCACCAGTTTCGAATAATCCACCACCATTCATTAAAGGGACAATAGATAACATTTTGGCACTTGTACCAACTTCTAAAATTGGAAATAAATCAGTTAAATAATCTCTTAACACATTGCCTGTAACAGATATTGTGTCTAAACCATCTTTTAACCTTTTTAATGTAAATAAAGTAGCATCGTAAGGTGATAAGATTTTAATATCTAATCCTTTAGTATCAAAATTTGGTAAATATTTGTTTACTTTTTCTATTATTTGTGCATCATGTGCTCTATTTTTATCTAACCAAAATACTGTTGGAGTGCCAGTTGCTGTTGCTCTATTTACAGCTAATTTTATCCAATCTTGAATAGGTGCATCTTTAACCTGACACATTCTCCAAATATCTCCATTCTCAACTTGGTGTTCCATTAAAACAGTTCCATTAGCATCAATAACACGAACAGCACCATTTCCTTTAATTTCAAAAGTTTTATCGTGTGATCCGTACTCTTCGGCTTTTTGAGCCATTAACCCTACATTTGGAACGGTTCCCATAGTAGTAGGGTCAAAAGCACCATTTTCTATACAAAAATCTATAGTTGCTTGGTAAATACTTGCATAACTACTATCTGGAATTACAGCTTTGGTGTCTTGTTGTTTTCCATCTGCATTCCACATTTGCCCAGAAGTACGAATCATTGCAGGCATAGAAGCATCAATTATTACATCACTAGGCACGTGTAAATTTGTAATTCCTTTGTCTGAGTTCACCATTGCCAAACTTGGCCCATTTTCAAAACAAGCTTTTATATCAGCCTCAATAGCGGACTTTTCATTATCTGGTAAATTCTGAATTTTATTAATCAAATCACCAAAACCATTATTTACGTTAACACCAATTTTTTCTAAAACAGTATTGTGTTTTGTAAAAACATCTTTAAAAAACACTTTTACAGCTTGACCGAAAATAATTGGGTCAGAAACTTTCATCATTGTTGCTTTCATATGTAAAGAAAACAATACATCTTTATTTTTGGCATCTTTAATTTGAGCATCTAAAAACTTAAGAAGTGCTTTTTTACTCATTACAGTTCCATCAATTATTTCGCCTTTTAATAGTGAAAGATTTTCCTTTAATACAGTAGTATTTCCGTTTGAAGCAACAAATTCAATTTTTACAGTAGTTGCTTCTTTAAGTGTTAAAGATTTTTCGTTAGCTCTAAAATCTCCGTGTTCCATTGTTGAAACATGAGTTTTAGAATTTGAAGACCATGCGCCCATAGAATGTGGATTCTTTTTCGCGTAATTTTTTACTGCTTTAGGAGCTCTTCTATCAGAATTTCCTTCGCGTAAAACTGGGTTTACAGCAGAACCTTTAATTTTATCATAGCGCTCTTTAATATTCTTATCTTCAGCAGTTACAACATCTTCTGGGTAATTTGGAATTGCATAGCCTAAAGATTGTAATTCTTTTATAGCAGCTTTTAATTGAGGTATCGATGCTGAAATATTAGGTAATTTAATAATATTAGCTTCTGGTTTCTTTGCAAGTTCACCTAATTCGGAAAGTGCATCATTAACTTGTTGTTCGGGCTTTAAAAAATCTGGAAATACAGCTAAGATTCTACTTGCTAGTGAAATATCTTTAGTTTCAATTTCAATGTTTGAAGACTTAACAAATGCTTTAACAATCGGTAAAAATGAATACGTAGCTAGAGCTGGAGCTTCATCTGTTTTTGTGTAAAATATTTTAGATGTATTACTCATAATATATATGTTTTTTTAACTATAATTCTAGAATTTTTAATGAATTATAGGGTTATAATTTAAATTGTTTTTTTAACGCTGCTAATGTACTAAATATTGAGGTAAAATTTGTTTCGAAAACGTTATAAATAAGGGAAGTATTTTGAATTTTATTTAAAAATGTTGTATTTATTTTGGAAGAATATGAATGTTAAAAAAACAAAAGCCATAATAATGATTGCTCAATATTATGGCTTTTTGCTGAAATACTTTTTTTAATAAGTTTTAAAAGATAATTTTTAACCATTTTGCCATTTTTTTACAAAAACCACATAATTAAAAACATCATTTTAAGCAGTTTCATTTTTTACAAATCAACCTCTTACTAATTCTTATTAAACTAGTTGTTTCTTTTAAAATAACTCCTAAAACTTTGTTGTAAATTCCTATTCAGAAAATTACTTGCTTTAAGGTGCTGTTTTAAAAATGCTTTTAAAATCTTGTTTCCATCTATTCATGCTAAATACGTGGTTACATTACTTTTTTAAAGTTAGATTTTAAAAACGATGTTCAAGAACATTTTGAATTTCACTTTAAAATTATAATCTAAATTTTAAAAAGTTACACCTTTAGGCTATTAAATTATATCTTATTGTTTAATTCTACTGTAAATTAAGTGCGTAAATATTAAAAATGCAAATTTATAATTGTTTTAATATCAACAAGATATGAACTTGACTTATTAACATTTGTTAACAAAAAAACCCGTTTCAATTTTGAAACGGGTTTTGTACTTTTTATTGAAATAAGACTAGCGTCTTTTTTCTGCGATTCTAGCTTTTTTACCAGTTAATCCTCTAAAGTAGAAAATACGCGCTCTACGAACTCTACCGTGTTTGTTAACTTCAATTTTTTGAATTGCAGGTAAATTTACAGGAAAAATACGCTCTACACCAACTGTTCCAGACATTTTTCTAATAGTAAATGTTTCTGAAGCACCAGCACCTCTTCTTTGAATTACGACACCTTTAAAAAACTGTGTACGCGTTTTTTCACCTTCTTTAATTTCGTAGTATACAGTAATTGTATCTCCTGCATTAAATTGAGGGAATTCTTTTTTTGCTACAAATTCGTCTTGTATAAATTTTACTAAAGTTTCCATTTTAAACTTTTTAATAGTTTTTCATAAATTAACATTCACGATTTTCGTCAGAGGTTAATTTTGAGAGTGCAAATTTAATCAAAAATATTAGTCTTCCAACAAATCTGGTCTAATTTTTTTTGTATGTTCAAAAGCTTTTTCATTTCGCCAATCCTCTATCTTAGGAAAATTACCGGATAATAGCACTTCAGGAACTTTAAGTCCTTTATATTCAGAAGGTCTGGTGTACACAGGAGGCGACAATAAATTGTCTTGAAAAGAGTCTGTTAAAGCAGAAGTTTCATCACCTAAAACACCAGGGATTAATCTTATAATGGAGTCGCATAAAACTGCTGCACCCAATTCGCCACCACTTAAAACATAATCACCAATAGAAATTTCTTTGGTAATAAACAACTCTCTAACACGTTGATCTACACCTTTATAATGTCCACATAAAATAATCATATTTTCATTTAAAGACAAAGTGTTTGCAGTTTGTTGATTTAAAGTTGGCGCATCTGGTGTCATATAAATAATTTCATTATAATCTCGCTCTGATTTTAATTTTGAAATACAAGTATCAATAGGTTCTATCATTAAAACCATGCCAGCACCACCACCAAACTGATAGTCGTCAATTTTTCCATAGCTATTCAAAGCATAGGTTCTTAAGTCGTGAAAATGCACTTCAACCAAATTTTTATCGATTGCACGTTTTATAATCGAATATTCAAACGGACTTTTAATTAATTCTGGTGAAACGGTTATTATATCAATTCGCATGCTACAAAAGTAAGGTATAAGTTTAAATCTTTAAAAGTTGCAAAGTGAAAAGTTTATTTTAAAATGCTAATCCTAACTTTTTTCTTTTTAAGTCTGCTATTATTTAATGTTTGTATTAATGTGTTTAAGTTAGAACTTGACACGGCAACATAGGCACAATCTTGTTTTAATTCTATTATTCCTAACTCTTCTTTTTTTATATTTCCTTGCTTAAAAAATAATCCAGCAATATCTCCTTTTGAAATTTTATCTTTTCGTCCTCCGGAAATATGAAGTGTACTCCAATTACTATTTTTTACTTTTTTTGTTGATTCTATGTTAATTTCTTCATCATTTTTAATAAAAATAGGTAATTCTTCGTGTTGAGATTTTAAAATATATGCAGTTCCATTACTGTGCATTCGTGCTGTTCTTCCGTTTCTATGAATAAATTCATCTGGTCTAGTCGGTAATTCGTAATGAATTATAAAATCCATTTCTGGAATATCAATTCCTCTTGCAGCCAAATCTGTTGCAACAAGTATTTTATGTGTACCATTTCTAAATTTAATCAACGCTCTTTCTCTATCTGGTTGTTCTAAATCACCCGAAAAACAACCATGATTTATATTTTTATCATTTAAAAAATCACTTACATTCTGGATACTATCTTTTAAATTACAAAAAATAATTCCGCTACCTTCACCAATATAACCTAGCAATCTTTCTAAGGATGCTAATTTATCTTGTGTTTGAGAAACAACTGTTGTAATTTTTAAATTGGGTGTTTTTTCACCTAAATAACTCAACCTTTTTGGATTCTTTAATACAACAAAAGATGGAATTTTTACTTTTTGAGTAGCTGAAGTCAATATTTTTTTAGTGACAGCCGTTAAGTTCTCAATAATAAATTTCATATCCTCTTCAAAACCAACTTCTAAAGATTTATCAAATTCATCTAAAATTAATGTTTTGATAGCTGTAATATCAAAAATGGCTCTTTCTATATGATCCGCAACTCTACCAGGAGTTCCAACAAGAATTGCTGGTGGATGTTTTAGTTCTATTCTATCTTTTGAACCCGATCTTCCGCCATAAACGGCAGTCGCTTTGTAGCCACTTCCTATTTCTCTAATTACTTGTTCAATTTGTATGGCAAGCTCTCTTGAAGGTACTAAAATTAGAACTTGTATGTTTTTTATATTTGGATTTAATTCCTCAATTATTGGTAATAAAAAGGCTAATGTTTTTCCTGTTCCAGTATGGGATAATAAGATTATTTCTGAATTTGAAGAAATAGCTTCTTGTGCTGCTTCTTGCATTGGATTTAATGCTAAAATTCCTAGTTTAGTAAGAATTTCTTGCTGATTTTTAAAATTTTCTGACATTTGCCAAAGGTACTTTTTTAAAGTTAGAAAATTGAAAGGTTAATAAGGGAAAGGTGAAAAGTTAAAAACTACAACTATCAACTAACAACTCAATACTAAAAACTACATTTTACCATTCTATCTGCTCCAAACATATCTTTTTTTAGTACTATGTTTTTAAAACCTTTTGAAGCTAATAAATCAACAGTTTCTTTTCCTAAATATTGATTAATTTCAAAATATAAATCTCCATTTTTTGAAAGATAATTTTTGGCTAAATCAGAAATTTTATCATAAAATAATAGCGGATTGTTGTCTTCAACAAATAAGGCTATATGTGGTTCGTTTTTTAATACATTTTCTTGCATTTGCTCTTTTTCTAATGCGCGCACATACGGTGGATTACTAACAATAAAATCGAATTGTTGTGGTAATTCTAATAAGTTTAAAATATCAGCTTCAATAAAATTAATAGTTACATTATTTAATTCGGCATTTGATTTAGCGGTTTTTAACGCTTCAGAAGAAATATCTAGTGCGTAAATAGTAGCATTTGGTAAATTTTTAGCCAGTGAAATAGGAATACAGCCACTTCCAGTTCCAATGTCTAAAATAGTGACTTTCGACTTTTGGCTTTTGACTTTTGACTCATTGATAATCCAACTTACTAGTTCTTCAGTTTCGGGTCTTGGAATTAATACATGCTTGTTTACTTTAAAAGGTAATCCGTAAAATTCAGTTTCACCTATAATATATTGTATTGGAATCTGGCAAGTTAAATCTATTTGTGCTTTTTTAAGAAATTCTAAATCAGTTTTAGAAATTTCAAAGTCAGGTTTTAATGCGACTTCAATTCTAGAAAGATTCAAACTAAATTCAACTAATAAATTAAAAAACGATTGAATTTCAGTTGTTGGATACAACTCATTCAGTTTATTAAAAAACTCTTTTTTAAATTCTTGAATTTGCATTATAAATCTTTAAGCATCCATAAATTACACGAATAATGTCCTGTATCTCCCAAACGAGCATCTAAATCTTTAAAGCCTGCTTTTCTATATAATTTTCGGGCTTCTTCCATATAAGGTAAGGTTTCTAAATAGCATTTTTCAAAACCAAAATTTGTTGCTTTTTGTAAGCAAATATCCATCATTTTACTTCCTAAACCAATACCACGAACTTCTGGCATAAAATACATTTTTTGCAATTCACAGATATTTCCGTCATAATTATCGAGCTTTTTTATGCCAGCTCCACCAAATATTTCGCCATCCTTTTCAACAACAAAGTAACTAGCATTTTCGGTATTATAAGCTTCAAAAAGTGTATCTAAAATAATATCGGCATAAGCCGTTCCAACTTTTGGAACTCCGTATTCAATTAAAACACTTCTAATTGCTTTTGCTATTTTTGGATTATCTTCAGCAATAATTTCTCTAATTATAAAGTTGTTGAGAGTCATTTTATTGTATTATTTTTACGCTGTGAATTTACATGAAAAATATATAAAACGTTGCATTGAATTGGCTAAAAATGGATTGGGAACTACATATCCAAATCCAATGGTTGGAAGTGTAATTGTGTTAAATAATACTATTATTGGTGAAGGTTGGCACAGAAAAGCTGGAGGACCACACGCCGAAGTACATGCAATTAATTCGGTTAAAGATAAATCGCTTTTAAAAGATGCAACTATTTATGTGAGTTTAGAGCCTTGTTCTCATTTTGGAAAAACACCTCCTTGTGCAAATTTAATTGTAGACAACAAAATTAAAAATGTTGTTATAGGAATTGTAGATTTAAACAGTAAGGTAAGTGGGCAAGGTGTGCAGTATTTAAAAGAAAATGGTTGCAATGTAATTGTTGGTGTTTTAGAAGAAGATTGCTTTGAATTAAATAAACGATTTTTTACATTTCATACTAAAAAAAGACCCTTTATAGTACTAAAATGGGCAGAAACTAAAGATGGTTTTATTGATAAATTAAGAACTGCAACTTCTGATAATACTCCAAATTGGATATCAAATGAATATTCTCAACAATATGTTCATAAAATGAGAGCAGAAGAACAAGCTATTTTAGTTGGAACAAACACTGCTTTAAATGACAATCCGACGTTAAATGTAAGAACTTGGACAGGAATTAACCCAATTCGAATTGTTTTAGATAGGACTTCAAAAATACCAACAAACTATAACTTATTGAGTAATGGTATAAAAACAATTGTTTTTTCTGAAGTAAAACATACCGTAGACTCGTTTGGAAATGTGATTTATGAAAGAATTGATTTCAATACTAAAGTACCCGAACAAATTTGTGAAATTTTGTATAACTATGAAATTCAATCTGTAATTATTGAAGGCGGAAAACAAACATTACAAAGTTTTATAGATGCAAATTTATGGGATGAAGCTTATGTTTTTGTAGGAAATATTTTTTTTAAGGAAGGATTACAAGCACCTGAAATACACAAACAACCATTTGAGATTAGAACGATTTTTGATGATGTTTTGAAAATTTTTAAAAGTACCTACTAAAAATTTTAATAAGTACTAATGTTTTAATTCCTATTAAACCACCATAAAACCATATAGGTGTTTTTACATTTTCTTTTAGTTCGTAATACGCTAATTTTATGGAGCTTGGCATTGTTTTAAGTTCATATTCTTTATTGCAATCTGCACAAATAGATTTTCCTTGTTTTCCACCAGATAAAAAAGGGATATGAAATAAATGTTTATAAATACCAATTACAGCAACTTGTGTAGAATTTATAGTATTACAATTTGGACAAATAACAGTTTCGGCTATTTCTCTTTTTAATTCTGAAGTTTTTTTACCAGCTAAAATCATATAATTAATTACATTTCAAGACTATGATACACATTCTGAACATCGTCATCTTCTTCTAAACGTTCCAATAATTTTTCAACATCAGTTTGTTGTTCTTCGTTTAATTTTACAGTTGTTGTTGGAATTCTTTCAAAGCCAGATGATAAAATTTCAATATTATTTTCTTCAAAATAACTTTGTAGCGCACCAAATTGCTCAAAAGGAGCATATATGATAATACCTTCTTCGTCTTCAAAAACTTCCTCAACGTCAAAATCGATTAATTCTAGCTCTAAATCTTCCAATTCAGTTGTAATATTTTCTTTATTTAACGTAAAAGTACAGGTACGATCAAACATAAAAACTACAGAACCAGAAGTTCCTAAGTTTCCGTCACATTTATTAAATGCAGCTCTAACATTTGCAACAGTTCTATTGTTATTATCCGTAGCAGTTTCTACGATTACTGCAATACCGTGAGGAGCGTAGCCTTCAAATAAAACTTCTTTATAATTACTGGTGTCTTTGTCAGCTGCCTTTTTTATGGCACGTTCAACATTATCTTTAGGCATATTTGCTGCCTTTGCATTTTGCATTACAGCTCTTAAACGAGAATTTGTATCAGGGTTTCCACCACCTTCGTTAATAGCCATTACAATATCTTTCCCAATTCTGGTGAAAGTTTTTGCCATTGCTGACCAACGTTTCATTTTTCTTCCTTTTCTAAGTTCAAAGGCTCTTCCCATAATTTTCTATTATTTTTTTGTGATGCAAATGTAAAAAT
>CBDUKG010000011.1:0-42905 GCA_965367745.1 uncultured Flavobacteriaceae bacterium
AACCTATTGCAGGACCTCAAGGGATTGCTGGGATTGATGGTACAGATGGTATAAACGGTGTTGATGGTGTTAACGGTGTTGACGGAACAGCATCTTGTATTGCTTGTCATAATACAAGCCATAGAGAAACCGTTCAAGCTACTTATGAGAAATCAGGACATGCTGCTGGTGGAGCTGTTGCTTATGCAGGAAGTAGAGATTCCTGTTCTCGTTGTCACTCTAATGAAGGATTTATCAACTATATTACAGGAAAACCTGCAGTTGCTATAGAAAATCCAACAGCTATTAGTTGTACAACTTGTCACTCAAACCACAGTACATTTGACTTTGAAAATGATGGACATGATTTCGCATTAAGATCTATGGAACCTACAGCATTAGATTTAACTGATCCTGATTATGTAATTGATTATGGTGATGCTAGTAACAGCTGTATTTCTTGTCACCAACCAAGATCTAAAGCACCAGTTGATGATGGAACAGGAATGTATTTACAAGCTAACAAAAGATTTTACCCTCATTACGGGCCTCAAACTACTATGTTAGAAGGTATTCAAGGAGCTTTAATAGATGGTGGTACAACTGCTTATCCTGCTGCAAAATCTGCAACACATAGAACTGGAGCATCTTGTGTAACTTGTCATATGGGTGCAGTTTCTGATGACGGTTCGGAAGGGTTACATAGTTTCAATGTAAATTATGATAATTGTGCTTCTTGTCATACCAATGGAGTTCCTACAGAATTAGCTGGAATGGCTGACGATATGGCGGCTTTAAGAGCTGAGTTATTAGCATTAGGTCTAATTGACGAAGATGGAAATACAATAGTACAAACTGAAACAATTCCTTTTAAAACTGCACAAGCATTATGGAATTATAAAACAGTTGAAAAAGATCATAGCCACGGTATTCATAACCCTGCATATGCAAGAGCATTAATAAAAAATGCTTTACAAGTAGTTCAATAATTTAATAGTTAGATTTTTAAAGTTCGAGAAAACTATTAATTTTTCTCGAACTTTAAAAAAAGCTAACTACTGCTTTAGAGTAACTCTCTTAACTTAAAATTTCAAACTTAAGAAATTTAAAAGTAGAAGTTAATTAACATAAAATATAAAACAAATGAAAAAACTATTGCAAATAGTTCTAGTTAGCAGCTTAAGTTTATTGTGCTTCTCATGTTATTATGATGAAATTCCTGAACATATATTAAATCCACCTGAGATTCCAACAGATCCGGGAGATCCTAATTATGTTGAAATTACATTAAGTAATGATGTTCAACCACTTTTTACTGCTAATTGTATTGGTTGTCACAGCGATAACAGAGATCCGGACCTAAGAGAAGGAAATTCATATTCAGCATTAAACCCAGCCTATGTTACTGCAAATAACGCAAGTGGAAGTAAACTTTACACTATGGTTAACAATGGACATGGTGGTTTATCTGCAGAAGAAGTTGAATTAATTAAAGCTTGGATAAACCAAGGCGCACTAGATAACTAAATTTTAAGATATTTAATATGAAAAATTATATAAAATTACTTTTTATCTTTTTAATATTACCTTTTATAGCTGTTGCTCAGGAAGATGATAGTAAAGATAAAAAAGTGAAAGAAAAACTTGAAAGAGACGCCTTTGAAAGTTCTAATATTATAGATAATCCAAGTAACGTTTTATTAAGCAAAAATGCATTAGAAGTTCAAATGCAACATAGATTTGGCTTAGTTAATAGTGAATCTGGTAACGATTTAGCTGGTTTTTGGGGAGATGCCAATATTAGAATTGGACTTTCTTACGGAATTCATGAAAGACTTACTATTGGTTACGGAACTACAAAGTTTAATCGTTTACAAGATTTTAACTGGAAAGTAGCTCTATTAAGACAAACACGTTCTAATAGCATGCCTGTTAGTGTTTCGTACTATGGAAACTTTACTATTGATGCTCGTAAAAAAGATAAATTTAATTTAGAACAAGACAGATATTCTTATTTTAATCAATTAATTATTGCTAAAAGATTTAGTCCAAATGTATCATTTCAAATTGCACCTAGTGTATCTCATTATAACTTAGTGCACCCTGATATGAAAAACGACTTGGTTTCTATAGCTTTTGGCGGTAGAGTTAAAATAAGCCCACAAACGTCTATTTTAATTGATTATAGCCAGCCTATTACTCAATTTGATGCAATGCAACCAGAACCACTTTTTAGTATTGGAGCGGAATTTGCAACATCAGCACATGAGTTCCAAATTTTCTTATCTAATAATAATGGAATTGTTGCTCAAAAAAATTATATGTATAACCAAAACGATTTCTTTAATGGTGATTTCTTAATTGGATTTAACATTACAAGAATCTATAATTTTTAATTAAAGAGTATTTAAACAGACTAACATCTAAACAAATCACCCCAATCGATTTTCCAAACGTTGTTAGTCTGTTTCCTTTTTTTAAATGTTAAACTAATTGGTTTTATTCTATTATATCATCCTAATAATTAGTCAATTAAATTAAGAAAATATCTTATTTACGTTGAACTTTCTACAAAAAAAAAAGTTATTGTTTATTTAAATATAATGACATAAGTCATTGTCCAATAATCACTATGTAACTAACTTTACATAAGAAAATTTAACATAATTTCTCGTATAGATTTTTAATATTATGGAAAACAATAAAAACGAAAAAAAAAGCACAAATAGACGAAATTTCTTAAAGTTAGGATTAATGTCTAGCGTAACTGCTGTAGCAGGTGCTTCTTTAATATCAAACTTAGCAGTTCAAGATGATGAGGTAGTTGAATCTGGTGAAAAAATGAGATTATTAACTCCAGATGGAAAAATAGTTGAAGTTGACGCCACAAATGTTAATAAATATCCCGAAGCACTTATAACTCCTGAAGAATCTAGAAAAGGTATTCCTAATCGAAAATTTGTGATGGTAATAGATTTGGCAAAATGTAAAAATGCCAGAAAATGTGTAGAAGGTTGTCAAACAGCGCATAAACTAGATTATAATGAAGAGTTTATGAAAGTTCAACTTATTCAAGATAATCCGGAAGCTTCTCCATATTGGTTGCCAAAACCTTGTTTTCATTGTGATGAACCTCCTTGTGTAACTGTTTGCCCTACTGGAGCAACTTTTAAACGCGAAGACAATATAGTTTTAATTGACAACGATCGTTGTATTGGATGTAAATTCTGTGTAACAAGTTGTCCTTATTCTGCCCGTCAATTTAATTGGGGCCATAAAGATAAATTTGATGACAAATCGCAACCTTACTCGCCAGAAACTAGTGTTCCTGCTGCAGAAGGTACAGTTATGAAATGTGATTTTTGTCCAGATATGTTGCGTGTAGGTAAACTTCCACATTGTGCATCTTCTTGTCCAATGGGAGTAATTTATTTTGGTGATAAAAACGAAGATATTGTAACTAATGGTGAAGAAACAGTTCGTTTTTCTCAATTAATTAACGATCGTGGTGGTTATCGCCATTTAGAACATTTAGGTACTAAACCTAATGTTTATTATTTACCTGCTGTAAATAGACAGTTCCCATTAGAACGCGGTTTCGATGTTGAAGAAGATATTATAGAACGTTACAAAGATGTACCTTTTGTTCAAGATTTAAAAAAACAAGGTAAAATTTAATTTCAAAACTCTTAATTATGAATCTAGAAAAAAGAAAAAGAGAATTGGCCAAAGAATTTTCTCCTTTGTTAGAAAAAACGACCAAAACTTCTAAAATATGGATCGGCTTTTTAATAGCCGTAATTTTAGTAGGAGTTTACGCTTTTTTTGTTCAATTATTTAAAGGACACATTGTAACTGGAATGAGAGACAATGTAGTTTGGGGTATTTACATCATAAATTTTATATTTTTTGTATGCTTAAGTTATTCAGGAGCCTTTATTTCAGGTGTTTTACATTTTTTTAAAACTCCTTGGAAAAATTCAGTTTCAAGAATTGTTGAAATAATTACTGTTTTATCTTTAATTATTGGTCCAATTTTTATTTTACTATGTATTGGAAGATTAGATAGATTACACTATTTATTTATGTATCCAAGAATTCAATCTCCAATTACTTGGGATATTATAGCTATTATGACCGATTTAATAGGTTGTTTTATCTATTTATACCTAACATTTATACCAGACTTTGCAATTCTTAGAGATAATAGTGAAAGCGCTTCTAAATGGAGACAAAAAGTTTATAAATATTTAGCTATTGGGTATCAAGATACACCAACTCAAAGAGAAAAATTGCATAAAATAACACGTACAATGTCTGCAATGGTTATTGCATTAGCAATTGTTGCCTATTCTGTACTTGCTTGGATCTTTAGTTTAACCTTACAACCGGGATGGAACAGTTCTATTTTTGCTCCATATTTTATAGTTGCCGGCTTATACTCGGGTATTGGGGTAATTATTATAGCAATGTATCTTATTAGAAAGTATTACAACTTAGAACACTATATTAGAAAAGTACATTTTATTGGTGCTGGAATTATTCTGTTAGTAATTTCATTATTGTTTGGTTATTTTACATTTAGTGAATATTTTTCTCGCTGGTTTAGCCATAAAACACATGATGCCAATCTTTTAGATACATTATTTACAAGATACTTTTGGATGTTTATTTTTGCTAATTATATTGGAGTATTAGTTCCAATAGCAATTTTATTTTTCAAAAAATTAAGAACTATAAAATCAATCACTTTTGCAGCCGTTATTGCTGTTATTGGATTATGGTTTAACAGATATTTAATTGTTGTTCCTACTTTAGAAACACCTTATTTACCAATTCAAGATACAAGAGAAGAGTTTATTCATTACTCAGCAACTTGGATAGAATGGTCGCTAAGTTTTGCTGGAGTTGCAGCATTTATATTATTCTTTATTTTGATTATGAAACTTGTTCCTGTTATTCCAATGTCAGGAATAATAGATAATGAGAGAGAACAATTAAAGAATAAAAAAACTTTCAAAAAGGTTATAACTGAGTAATTATAATAAAAGTTAGAAATTATGAAAAGTAACATATTAAAATATAGATTAATTACTTCATTTATTATTGCATTATTATTAAGTTTTAATGGATTTTCACAAGAAGAAGATGCAAGTAACTATAAAATGAGATTTGGTTTTAAAACTGTTAAGCAACACGATAATTCTAGATTGCTTGAAGTAAGTTTTATAGGACAAAATAAAAAAGATAGAAAAGATAAAATTCCTGTTTTTGATGCAGAAATTAAATTTTACAATGAAGACAACCTTTTAGGCACAGCAAAAACTTCGAACGAAGGTATTGCTCAGTTTACCGTTCCTGAAAATCACAGTTATACAATCGATGAAGATGGATATATTAACTTAATTGCTAAGTTTGAAGGTTCTGATGGATTAGACGAAGAGGAGGACGATATTCAAGTTAAAGATTTATTTTTAGAGTTAAATTTAGAAGAAATTGATAGTGTAAAAACTGTATTGGTAAAAGCTTTTACTATAGATAGTTTAGGAGTTAAAATTCCTTTAGAAGAAGCTGATTTAAAAATTTCTGTTGGTGGAATGATTTCTAAAATGAAACTAGAAGAAGGAACTATTGAAGAAGGTGAATTTGAGTTTGAGTTTCCAACAAACCTTCCTGGTGATGCAAATGGAGACATTATGGTCTATTCTATTATTGAAGATAATGATGATTTTGGGAATTTAATTCAACAAAAATCAATAAATTGGGGTACGTTTAAAACTGAAACCATTAAAGATGGTAATACATTATGGTCTGAAGCTGCACCAATTTGGATGTATATTGTTTTAACAATTTTATTAGTTGGTGTATGGGCCAATTATATATATACCGCAGTAAATTTATTTCAAATTAAAAAAGAAGGAAAAGAATTAGAATTAGAAAATGAATAATTGCTAAAATAGTACTATCAAAAAACGATATGGCATCTTTTTTGATATTTAATGTATAACAAACAAAAATTAAAATTAAAAATGAAAACACTAAAAACATTAATGATTATCGGATTGATTAGTTTAGGTCTTTTTGCATTCAGCTCTTTAGATCAAGAGGAATGGAAAGTACCTGCTAAATATGAGAAAATGACCAATCCAGAAGAAGCCTCAAAAGAAAATATTTCTTTAGGTAAAAATTTGTATTCGAAACACTGTAAATCTTGTCACGGTAAAGAAGGTTATGGTGATGGACCTAAAGCAGATGAAGTAGATGGAGATTTAGGAGATTTTTCTACTGAAGAATTTCAAGCTCAATCAGATGGAGCTCTTTTTTACAAAAGTTATATTGGGCGTTTAGATATGCCTAACTTCGAAAAGAAAATGACAGAGGAAGATATGTGGCTTACTGTTCACTATATGAGAACAATGGCTGAATAATCCATAAATTTAGATATAAAAAAACCCGAACAAATTGTTCGGGTTTTTTTATACTTTTTAATTTCAGAATTATATTGTCATAGAAAATACTCTCGTTTCTGGTTTATTTTCAAGCAAACGAAGATCAAATGCCATACAAATATTACGAACAAACATTCTTCCCTCCTCTTTCACAATTATTTTAGTTGAAGAAACTTCTAATAAACCATCACCAATAATTTCAGATAAACGATCTATAATTTCATTTTTAACTTTAGCCTCTAAACCTATCTTCCATTCCGTTTCAAGGTTACACATTAAGTTTAAAATATGCTTTCTAATAATTAAATCAGTCTCTGTTAATAAATGTCCTCTAAAAATTGGAATAATACCTTTATTAACCTTCTCCGTATAATCTTCAATAGTTTTTTCATTTTGAGCAAAAGCATACCAAGAATCACTAATAGATGACATTCCTAATCCAATCATCAATTCAGTTTTACCTGCTGTATACCCCATGAAATTACGATGTAACTTTTTAGATTCCATTGCTTTATGCAATGAATCTGAAGGTAATGCAAAATGATCCATACCAATCTCTACATAACCATTGTCAAAAAACAATTGTTTTCCTAACTCGTATAAGTAACGTTTTTCATCGTCTTTAGGCAAATCACTATCTTCAAAACCACGTTGGCCAACTCCTTTTATCCAAGGTACATGCGCATAACTGTAGTAAGCTATTCTGTCTGGTTTTAATTCAATTGTATTTTTAATGGTATTTCTGATGCTCTCTTCTGTTTGAAAAGGTAATCCGAAAATTAAGTCGTGACTAATAGATTCATAACCTATTTTTCGAGATAAATCATTTACACGTTTTACTTGCTCAAAACTTTGAACCCTATGAATTGCTTTTTGAACTTTAAGATCGTAATCCTGTATTCCAAAACTATTTCTCCTTGAACCTAAATCATACAATGTTTGAAGTTGTTCTTCTGAGGTAAAATTAGGATGTCCTTCCCAGCTAAAGTCAAAAACTTTAAACTTATCAGCTCTTTTAAAAATACCATCAATCAGTTTTTTTAAGTTTTTTGCCGAAAAGAATGTTGGTGTACCACCACCTAAATGAATTTCTCTAATTTTTGGTCTATCGCCTAACATATCACAATACAAATCCCACTCTTTTAAAACGGTATCCATATATGGTTGCTCAACTTCGTGACGCTTCGTTATTTTTTTGTGACAGGCACAAAACGTACAAAGACTTTCACAAAACGGAAGATGAATATATAAACTTATTCCCTCACTTTCATTACTTTCATTAAACGACTTTTTAACAGAACTTTTCCAGTCTTTTAAATCAATTCCCTCTTTATCCCAAAATGGAACCGTTGGATAACTTGTGTATCTAGGTCCTGGAATATTATATTTTTGAACTAAGCTTGTATTCATTTTTTTAGTTTTGAGTATTTTAATTTTTAGTCGTTAGTAGTGTTAATTCCTAAAAATTTAACTGTTGTATTCTTTAACAGCATCAATAAATGCTTTTGCATTATCTAATGGAATGTTTGGTAAAATACCATGACCTAAATTTACAATATATTTATCTTTACCAAAATCATCAATCATTTTAGTCACCATTTTCTTAATCTCTTTTGGAGGAGACAACAAACGTGATGGATCAAAATTTCCTTGTAATGTAATTTTATTATTAGTAAATTTTCTTGCCATTTGTGGTGTAATAGTCCAATCTACACCTAAAGCTGATGCATTTGAATTTGCCATATCTTCTAAAGCAAACCAACATCCTTTTCCAAATGCAATAACTGGAGCATCATCTTTTAATGCTTCAATAATTTGATTGATATATTTCCATGAAAATTCTTGGTAATCTACTGGAGATAACATTCCTCCCCAAGAATCAAATATTTGAACTGCGTCTACACCTGCTTTTACTTTTTCTTTTAAATAAGCAATTGTAGTATCTGTAATTTTTTGCAATAATGTATGTGCAGCAATTGGTTGTGTAAAGCAAAATTCCTTAGCCTTATCAAAAGTTTTTGACCCCTGACCTTGTATGCAGTAACATAAAATTGTCCAAGGAGAGCCCGCAAAACCAATTAAAGGAATATCATCATTCAGCATTTCCTTTGTCATTTTAATAGCATCCATTACATACCCTAAAGTCTCATCAATATCTGGAACTATAACTGCATCTACATCTTTTTGAGAACGAATTGGGTTCGGTAACCACGGACCAACATTAGGCTTCATTTCAACTTCAATGTTCATTGCCTGAGGAATCACTAAAATATCAGAAAACAAAATAGCAGCATCCATCCCGTACCTGCGGATTGGTTGTACTGTAATTTCTGAAGCTAATTCTGGAGTTCTACAACGTGTAAAAAAGTCATATTTCTCACGAATTGCAATAAATTCTGGTAAATATCTTCCTGCCTGGCGCATCATCCAAACCGGTGGACGCTCCACTGTTTCACCTTTTAAAGCCCTTAAATATAAATCGTTTTTAATCATTTTTTTATAATTATTAGTTGTTAATTTTTAATTCCTAGTTGTTTTGCATTTTAACTAACAACTTAAAATTAAACACTATTTATGCTTATTTGCAACAGCTTTCATTGCTATTTGCACTGCTGAACGCACTTTATAAATATCACGTTTTGTCATTGCGGTAGCTAAAAACCAAGACTCAAATTGCGATGGTGGTAAAAACACACCATTCTCCATCATTTTCCAAAAAAATGTTTTAAACTTTTTAGTATCACTTGTTTGAGCAGTTTTAAAATCTACTACTTTTTCTTTTGTAAAGAACGGATTTATCATAGAACCAAATCTATTTACCTGTAAATCTATCCCATTTTCTTTAGCTGCAGCTTTCATTTCTCGTTCTAAAAAAGCGGCTGTTTTTTCAAAATCTTTATATGGATTTTGCTTTTTTAATTCTTTCAATGTAGCAATACCACAAGCCATAGCGATTGGATTCCCAGATAATGTTCCTGCTTGATACATATCGCCTAAAGGTGAAACCATTTCCATAATTTCATTTCTTGCTCCATAAGCTCCAACTGGAAAACCTCCTCCTACAACTTTACCAAGACAAGTTATGTCGGCTTCAAAACCTAATAATTCTTGAGCACCTCCAAATTGTGAGCGGAAGCCTGTCATTACTTCATCTGCAATTAATAATACTCCACTGGCTTTTGTTAATTCTTTTAATTCTTCAATAAAATCTTTATTCGGTTGAATTACACCCATATTCCCAGCAATTGGTTCAATAATAACTGCTGCAATATCTTTATGTTTCGCCAAATGAGCTTCAACACTATCAATATTATTAAATTCGGCAATAAGTGTGTTTTTTACAGCTTCATCTGGTACTCCTTTACTTCCCGGAATACTTAATGTTGCCAATCCAGAACCAGCTGCCACCAATAGAGCATCTGAATGTCCGTGATAACAACCCGCAAATTTTATTATTTTATTTTTTCCCGTAAAAGCTCTTGCCAAACGAATTGCACTTAAAACAGCTTCAGTTCCTGAATTTACAAAACGCACTTTATCCATTCCTGGAAACGCATCGCAAACCATTTCTGCCATTATTATTTCACCTTTGGTTGAAGCTCCAAATGTATATCCGTTTTTTAAGTATTTTTTAATAGTTTTTTCAACAACACTATTTCTATGACCTAAAATCATTGGGCCATAAGATAATACCATATCTACATATTCATTTCCATCAACATCGTAAATTTTACTTCCTTTAGCTCTATCAATAAAAATTGGAACACCTCCAACAGATTTAAAAGCTCTAACCGGAGAATTTACTGCACCAACTAAATGTTTTTTTCCTTTTGTATAAAGTTCTATTGATTTTTCTAGTTTCATTTTTTTATTGTTATTGGTGATTGAGCGGAGTATAAATCAATTTTAATTAAGATAACCACTTTAACTCCGTTCAGTGATTAACTTATACATATGAAAAATTTTATTTTTTTAACAACACTTTTGCTACTTCTTTTGCAAAGTAGGTTATAATAATATCTGCTCCTGCTCTTTTCATAGACAATAAACTTTCCATCATTACGCGTTCTCCATCTATCCATCCATTTGCCGCAGCAGCCTTAATCATTGCATATTCACCACTTACATTATAACATGCAATTGGTCTGTCGAAATTATTTTTTAAATCACGAATTATATCTAAATAAGATAATGCAGGTTTTACCATTAAAATATCTGCGCCTTCTTGATCATCATAAGTTGCTTCGCGCAAACCTTCGTCTCTGTTTGATGGATCCATTTGATAGGTTCTTCTATCTCCAAAAGTTGGAGCAGAATCTGCTGCATCTCTAAAAGGTCCATAAAATGCAGAAGAATATTTTACTGCATAAGACATAATTGGAAGGTTTGGAAATCCGGTATTATCTAATGCTTCACGAATAGTTTGTATCATTCCGTCCATCATTCCTGAAGGTGCTACCATATCAACTCCTGCCTTTGCATGAGATATTACTTGTTTTGCAATATTTGGTAACGTTGCATCATTATCAACATCGTTATCGTGAATAATTCCGCAATGACCATGACTGGTATATTCACAAAAACAAACATCTGTAATTACATATAAACTTGGGTAGTTCTTTTTAATAAAACGAACTGCACGTTGCATTATTCCATCATCATTCCAAGTTTCAGAACCTGTATCATCCTTTTCTGAAGGAATTCCGAACAATAATACTGCTGGAATATCTAATGCCACAACTTCATCTAATTCTTTTGAAATAGTATCCAAAGAGTAACGTTTTATTCCTGGCATTGAAACGATTTCAGTTTCTATATTTTTACCTTCTTCAATAAATAATGGGTAAATTAAATCGTCTATTGTTAGTTTATTCTCTCTAACTAAACGGCGAATATTTTCTGTTTTGCGTAAACGTCTTGTTCTATTCATTTTAATACTATTAAATTATTTATTAATTGTTTTGTTATAATTTGGAATTTCTAACTTTCTTTGTCAACTTCGTTAAAATATTCATTTACAGATTTTAACACACTTTCTACAGTTGACAATTTTGAAACTTCAACATTTTTAAAGTGTTCCTTAGCTGCAGAAGCTGTTGTTTCTCCAATACAAAAAGCAACAATTTCATTAGCTGTATTTTCTTTTAAATAACTTTCTATTCCAGATGGACTATAAAAAAGGATTGCTTTAAATTTTTCTTCAATTTTTCTTGGAGTTAACTGCGTTTGATAAGTTTCAATTTCATTAACTATAATATTACTTTCAGCCAATACAGTTGGTAGCTCATCTCTTCTTTTATTGCCACAGAAAAATGTAATTGCATCATCTTTTAAATTAGACACTAAATAATTCGCTAATTTTTCAGCTGAATTTTCAACCTGAGTTACTTTACCTATTCTCTTCTCTATCAACCTCTTAGTTCTTCTTCCAACGCAATATATATTTTCAAAATCTAATTCCATTGGTGAAAAATTATTCAACAAAGCTTCAACAGCATTTTGACTAGTAAATAGCACATTTTTAATTGGCTTTTTTACTAAAACAGGTTTTAATCTATTGTTTCTTATGGTTATAAAGTCACTACTGGTAACACCTATTTTTGAATTTAAAATAGCCGTTTGATCGTGAGAAAGACTTTTCGTAGAATAAATCAGCGTTGATTTTTCAATATCATTAACCTCACGCATTAATTTTTTCCCTCCTCTTTCTAAAATATAATTTGCTCCAAATTTACCCAAATCCGTTGCATTGTCTACGGCAACTTCTTTATAAAATTCCATTTTATGTTTTCCATCAGGACTAAACAAAGCGCCTTTAAATTTTATTTCCTCTTCAAAAATCATTGCTAAAGCACCAATTGGTGCAGTACAACCACCTTCTAAAGTTTGTAGAAAATCACGTTCAATTTTTACACAAGTTGCAGTTTCTTCGTGATTTATTTCTTTACAAGCTTCTATAAGTTCTTCATTTTTTTCTAAGGCAACAATCATAACCGCACCTTGTGCTGGTGCAGGAATCATCCAATCCAGTTTTATATGCTTTTCTTTTTCAGGTAATAATTTTAATCTTTTTAGACCAGCTGATGCAAAAATTGCTCCATCCCAATCATTATCTTCCAATTTTTGCAGACGTGTAATTACATTTCCTCGAAGACCCGTAATTTTATGATGTGGATAACGATACAGCCATTGTGCTTTTCTACGTAAACTTCCTGTTGCAATTAAAGCTGAATCTTTTGTGAAAAAATTTTCATCTTCTTTAATAACCAATACGTCGTTAAAATCGCCTCTTTTTAAATATGCAGCTAATACAATTCCTTCTGGTAATTTTGTTGGAACATCTTTAGCCGAATGCACTGCAATATCAATTTCTTCGTTTAATAAAGCAACATCTAAATTTTTGGTAAAAACACCTGTTATACCTAATTCATACAAGGGTTTATCTAAGATAATATCTCCTATAGAATCAATTTTTACAATTTCTGTTTTATGACCGAAATGTGCTAATTGTTCTGCAACTGTATTGGCCTGCCAAAGCGCTAATTCACTTGAGCGAGTACCAATTCTAATAATTTTATCCATTCTAAATTTCGGTTTTTTCTGAGTAGAATATTTTGCTAATTACATTTATACTTTGATCAACCGAAGTTTCATCATCTTTTAAATGTTTTACAAATTGCGTAGTAATTTTTTGAATCATTCTATTGGTTACAAACTCTGCGTGTTCAACATTAAAATCTTTTATTTTCCTTGAATGAAAATCAATTTCATCATGTTGAATTGCTTGTAATGACTCTTTTAAGGCATTTACTGCTGGCACATATTTTCTATGCGAAATCCAGTCGTTAAATTCTGCTTTATATTTGTCTATTATTTTTTCAGCTAAAGGAATTTGTTTTTTACGAATTTCAATAGTTTTATCTGTAATTTTTGAGAGCTCATCAACATTTATTAACGTAATACCTAGTTCAGATTTTACAGTAATATCAACATTTTCTGGCATAGATAAATCTATAATTAAAAGCTCCTTATCTTCTTTTAAATGCTCTTTGGTTACAGTTGGAGTATTTGCTCCAGTAGAAACAATTAAAATATCTGTTGCATGTATTTCATCCGTTAAATTTGAAAAATCAGCTACCGCAACATCGTTATGGGTTTGTTCAAATCCAATTGCTTTTTCAAGGGTTCTGTTAATTAAAGTAATATTTTTATTTGAAGTATATTCTAAAATATTTTTACAGGTGTTTTTACCAATTTCACCTAAACCATAAACAAGTATTTTTTTGTTATTATAGTCCTCAACAGTATCTATAATATATTGTATTGCAGCGTAAGCTACTGAAGTTGTGCCAGAACTCAATTTTGTATTGTTTTTTACATCTTTACTTGCTTGCAAAACCAAATTCATCAAACGCTCTAAATACGCATTTGTAGTGCCTAGTTTTTTTGCTAATTTAAATGATTGTTTTAGCTGACCAACAATTTCGTAATCACCTAATATTTGACTATCTATACCTGTTGCGATATCGAACAAGTGTCTAACTGCATCTTTATTTTTATAAACATTAGAAACATTTATAAAATCCTCTACAGTTCCATTAGAATATTTTATTAATAAACTAATTAGCTCAAACGGATGCTTTGCAAACCCAGTTATTTCGGTTCTATTACACGTTGATAAAACAAAAATTCCATCAATACCCTTTTTTTTAGCTTCTACTAATAAAAGTTTTTGATTTTCTTTAGTTAAACTAAAAGCACCACGTACTTTTACATCTGCTTTCTTGTAACTTAAGCCTACATTGTAAAATTTTGTAGGAAGACTCTCTTGATTCATATTTTTTACCTTACCAATAAGTATCGACAAAAGTACAAATATAATATTGTTGAAAATATCGCTAAAAGTACTTTTATTATCGATATAAGTTATTTAATCTTATTTAGAACATTTCTAAATAATCATTACTTCGATATATTTAATACAAATGTAAGTAAAATAAGGGGTTTAAAATTATGACATTTATCATAATTAAGTGTTATAAAAATTGTAAGAAGTATATAAAATTATTGTATTTTTGCCGTAATTTCAACAACTTTTGGTAAAAACAGCTTATGAAATCTAATCTTGAAAACTACAAATATATCGACAAAAGTTCTCAGATGCTTTTTAATGAAAAAGATACTTTTAAAGTTTTTTATTTCAACAACTTATCTTCTGAAATTGAATTATTTAAGCATCAACTGAACAATAATTACATTCAAATTTATTTTTGCAACACCAATATGTGTTCCGTAGCATTTAACTTTGAGCATTGCGTAACTAATTTAGAAGCTGGAAACTCTACTATGGTTTATTTTAAAGATGAAACCATGAACATTCTTTTTAATATCCCTCCAAAATCAGAATTAATTGCTATTTTAATTTCAATTGAATATTTTCATTCCTTGTTTTCAGTTGAAGGCAATTTTTTATTTAATTTTAATGGTTTTAAAGTTGGAAAACCAATTATAGAACCGAAACAAGTTTCTCCTACTATTCAACTTATATTAAATCAACTTACTTCAAAACAAATTACCAAAGCATTACGGCCCGTTTTTATTAAAGGAAAAGTTTATGAATTGTTAAGTTATTATTTTAACACAGCTAATGAAAACGAAACTGAAAAAGAAAACTGTCCATATATTGCAAATGAAGAAACTGTAAGCAAAATAAAACACGCTAAAGAAATTATTATTGAAGAAATGATAAATCCACCTTCATTAGATAATTTAGCAAAAAAAGTAGGGTTAAATATTAAAAAATTAAAAACAGATTTTAAAGAATTTTACGGAGTTCCTGTATTCACTTTTTTATTAAATTATAAAATGGAACTCGCAAAAAAATTATTACAAGAACAACAGTTAAATGTTAATGAAATTGCGGCCCAATTAGGGTACAGCACATCTAGCCATTTTATTGCAGCATTTAAAAGAAAATACAAAACCACACCAAAACAATACGCAAAATCATAAATATGAAGGGAGCATTATTAGTGAATTTAGGTTCGCCAAATAGCACATCAATTAAAGATGTAAAGAATTATTTAGATGAATTTTTAATGGATAAAAGAGTAATTGACACTCCTTACCTTGTTAGAGCATTTGTTGTAAAAGGAATTATTTTAAATACACGTCCAAAAAAATCTGCAGAAGCTTATAAAAAAATCTGGTGGAAAGAAGGTTCTCCTCTTATTGTTTTATCGGAACGTTTGCATAAAAAAGTTGAAGAAAATTGCAATATTCCAGTTGAATTGGCCATGCGATATGGTAATCCTTCTATTAAAAGTGGTATTCAGAAATTAGCAGATAAAGGTGTTACAGAAATTTTCTTAATACCATTATATCCACAATTTGCAATGGCAACTACAGAAACCATTGTTGTTTTAGCCAATAAAATTGTAAAAAAAGAATTTCCTCATATTAAAATAACTGATGCTCCCGCTTTTTACAACAACAAATCTTATGTTGAAGTATTGAGTAATAGTATTCAAAAACATTTGGAAACTGAAAAACCAGATCACTTATTGTTTTCATATCATGGTGTTCCAGAACGTCACATTAAAAAATCTGATATTACAAAATCGCACTGTAAAATTGATGGAAGTTGCTGTAATACTCCTTCTCCAGCACACGAATTTTGTTACAGACATCAATGTTATCAAACTACTAAAAATGTTGCAGAATTTTTAAATTTAAAAGAAGGCACATATAGCACTTCGTTTCAATCGCGTTTAGGTAGAGACCCTTGGTTACAGCCATACACTGACAAAACTATTGACAATTTCGCACAAAATGGAATCAAGAATTTAGCTGTTGTTACTCCTGCTTTTGTTTCAGATTGTTTAGAAACGCTAGAAGAAATTGGTATGGAAGCAAAAGAATCTTTTGAAGAAAACGGTGGCGAACATTTTTCTACCATTCCGTGTTTAAATGATGACGATGCTTGGGTAAAAACAGTTGCAGATTGGATTAATAATTGGGCAAAATAATATGGAATATTTATATATAAAATCACTCCATATTATATTTATTACAACTTGGTTTGCAGGACTTTTTTATATAATTCGCTTATTTATTTATTTTAAAGAAGCAGAAGCTAAACCAGAACCAGCAAAAGCTATTTTAACCAAACAATACCAATTAATGATTAAAAGGTTGTGGTATATTATTACTTGGCCTTCTGCAGTGTTAGCAACAATTTTTGCGATTATTTTACTTATTTTACAACCCGTTTGGCTTCAACAAAGTTGGATGCAAATTAAACTAGCATTTGTAGCTTTGTTGTTTTTTTACCATGGAACATGCCAGGTTCTTTACAATCAAACTCAAAATAATACCTTAAAGTATTCTTCAACATTTTTAAGGATTTGGAACGAAGTTGCTACCATAATTTTATTTGCCTGTGTATTTTTAGTAGTGCTCAAAAATTCTTTAGGTTGGATTTTTGGCACTGTCGGTATTATTGGTTTTTCAATCTTATTAATGTTAGGTGTAAAACTGTACAAAAATATTAGAAAAAAGAATAGTTGGGATAAACGGTAAAATTGATTCATAATTTTTATCAAATCAACAACGTTTAGGCAGTTTTCATCATTTATTTTTAAACTTCAATCTAAATTTATTGTTAAATACGTAAACATGCTTTCATTTTTATGAATATTTAATATATTGTATATCAATGTATTATATGTTACAGTATGATTAAAATCATAGATGGTACGAAAACCTTTTCGTAATTTTAGTGCATTATAAATACAACATTTTATAAATCAATATTTTATGAAACTAGCATGCTAAAAAGTCCATCATCCAATAATCTGATAGACAGCGAAAAGCATGTGACCAATAAAACAATTAATAAAGACACATGAAAAAACTTCTATTAGGTAACGAAGCATTGGCACAAGGAGCAATTGACGCAGGTATCTCAGGTGTGTATGCTTACCCAGGAACTCCATCTACAGAAATAACAGAATATA
Source organism: uncultured Flavobacteriaceae bacterium (assembly GCA_965367745.1). Classification (GTDB taxonomy): domain Bacteria; phylum Bacteroidota; class Bacteroidia; order Flavobacteriales; family Flavobacteriaceae; genus Lutibacter. The sequence goes on from CBDUKG010000011.1 coordinate 17,447, forward strand.
TACAACGCTCAAAAACAGCAACAGAACTAAAAATTCATTCAAAATGGTCTGTTAATGAAAAAACAGCAATGGAAGCCGCATTAGGAATGTCTTATGCTGGAAAAAGAGCACTAACCGTGATGAAACATGTTGGTTTAAATGTTGCAGCTGACGTATTTATGAACATGTCCGTTTCAGGAATTAACGGTGGTTTAGTGGTAGTTGTTGCAGATGATCCTTCAATGCATTCATCACAAAACGAGCAAGATTCTAGATATTATGGCAAATTTGCTATGATTCCAATTTTAGAACCTTCAACACAACAAGAATGTTATGAAATTACCAAATATGCTTTTGAATTATCTGAAAATCTAGGTTTACCTGTAATGATACGTTTGGTAACACGCTTATCACATTCAAGAGCAGGTATTGAAACTGGTAGCAGAAAACTTCAAAAAGAGCTTAAACTACCGAAAAACCCAACACAATTTCAACTAATACCAATGCATGCTAGAGGTAGGTACAAACATTTAGTTGACATTCAACCTGATATATTAGAAACTTCAGAAAATAGCAATTTTAATGAATTTAAAAAAGGTGCAAATACTTCTTTAGGAATTATTGCTTCAGGAATTGCCTATAATTATTTAATGGAAAACTTTGATGGTGAAGAATGCCCTTATCCAATTCTAAAAGTTTCTCAATATCCTATTCCTAAAAAACCCGTAAAAAAACTATTTGATACATGTAAAAAAATATTGGTTTTAGAAGATGGTTATCCTTTTATTGAAGAAGCTATTTCCGACTTTTTAGGTGAAAACAGAAAAGTTATTGGAAGATTAAGTGGCGATATTCCTCGTGTTGGAGAATTAAACCCAGATAATATTGCAAATGCTTTAGGTTTTGATGTAGTTATAAATGAAACTATTCCTAAAGTTGTTACTGGAAGACCTCCTGAATTATGTGTTGGTTGTGGTCACCGAGATTTATTTGATGCTGTTAACACATTGGGTAAAGAAATGGAAAGTCAGCAAGTTTTTGGTGATATTGGCTGTTATGCTCTTGGCGTTTTAAAACCTTATGAAAGCATTAATACACTTATAGATATGGGTGCTTCAATTACTATGGCAAAGGGAGCGGCTGATGCTGGTGTTCATCCAGCAATTGCAATTATTGGAGACTCTACTTTTACACATTCTGGTATGACTGGTCTATTAGATGCCATTATTGAAAATACGCCAATTACCGTTATTATTTCAGATAATTCTGCTATTGCTATGACTGGTGCTCAAGATTCTTCGGCTTCAGGAAGATTGATTGATATTTGTAAAGGTTTAGGTGTTGAAGAAGATCATTTAAAAATTATTACTCCACTTCATAAAAACCTAGATGAAAATATTGATTTAATAAGAAATGAAATTAATTACAAAGGTGTTTCTGTAATTATTTCACAACGTCCTTGTGTACAATTACCAAAAGAAAAAAAGGATAAATTAAAAGAACTTAAAAAGGTAGCACTAAACTAAATTTAAACTTATGAAAACAAATATTATATTAGCAGGTGTTGGCGGACAAGGAATTTTAACAATTGCAGCCGTTTTAGATACAGCAGCTTTAGACTGTAATTTAAACATAAAACAATCTGAGGTTCACGGTATGAGTCAACGTGGTGGCGCGGTGCAAAGTCACGTTCGTATTTCAGACAAAGAAATATTTTCAGATTTAATTCCACAAGGAAAAGCAGACATTATTATTTCTGTAGAACCAATGGAATTATTACGTTATTTACCTTTTTTAAAAGAAGGTGGACATTTAGTTACGGACTCAAATCCGTTTATAAATATTGTGAATTATCCTGAAATGGATGCTTTATATGCCGAAATTAAATCGCAGCCAAACAGTATTTTAATAGATGCTAAAAAAATAGCCAAAGATTTAGGAAATGCACGCGCAACAAATATTGTTTTATTAGGGGCCGTCGCTTCGCTTCTTCCTTTAAGTGATGTAAGTTTAAAAAAAGCAATTAAAACACTTTTTGAAAGAAAAGGAGAACGCATTGTAAACAAAAATTTAGAAGCTTTTGAAAAAGGAAAAGAAGTTGCCGCTGAAATTGTTTCTTAAAACTGATACTAAATGTTACATCAAAAATTTATAAACCCTAAAAGCATTGCAGTTGTTGGGGCTTCAAACAACGTTCAAACTCCTGGAGGTCGGGTTTTAAAAAATCTATTAGATCATAATTTTAAAGGAGAACTATTTGCCGTAAATCCTAAAGGAACTGAAGTTCAAGGAATTAAATGCTATCAAAACATTAAAGATATTCCTGCTGTTGATGTTGCAATAATTGCAATTGCTGCAAAGTTTACACTTGACACTGTAAAAATATTGGTTAAAGAAAAAAACACCAAAGGTTTTATTATTTTTTCAGCCGGATTTAGTGAAAAAGATGATGAAGGAAAAAAACTAGAACAAGCAATAGTTGATGAAATTAATGCTGTAGGTGGCACATTATTAGGTCCAAACAATATTGGACTAATCAATCAAAACTATGCAGGTGTTTTTACCACTCCAATTCCAAAATTAGATAACAAAGGTGCTGATTTTATTTCAGGCTCGGGAGCTACAGCTGTATTTATTATTGAAGCTGCTATGGCAACCGGATTAACATTTTCAAGCGTGTATTCCGTTGGGAATTCTGCTCAAATTGGTGTTGAAGAAGTATTAGAGCATTTAGATGAAACTTTTGATAAAACTACAAGCTCAAAAGTTAAATTACTATATATTGAGAGCATTGAAAATCCACAAAAATTATTAAAACACGCTACTTCTTTAATTAAAAAAGGCTGCAAAATAGCAGCAATAAAAGCAGGAAGTTCTTCCGCAGGAAGCAGAGCCGCAAGTTCACATACAGGCGCTTTGGCAAATTCTGATGTAGCTGTGGATGCTTTATTTAAAAAAGCTGGAATTGTGCGTTGTTATGGAAGAAACGAATTGATTACTGTTGCTTCTATTTTTATGCATCCAGCATTAACTGGAAAAAATATTGCTATTATTACACACGCTGGGGGCCCTGCAGTAATGTTAACTGATGCACTTTCAAAAAACGGATTAAACGTTCCAGAAATTAAAGGCAAAGAAAGTGAAGAATTACTAGAGAAATTATACTTAGGTTCTTCAGTTTCTAATCCCATTGATTTTTTAGCAACCGGAAATGCAGAACAATTAGCAACTATTATACATTATTGCGAACATAAATTTGATGAAATTGATGCAATGGTAGTTATTTTTGGAAGTCCTGGTTTGTTTGAAGTGTACGATGTTTATGACGTACTTCACAAAAAAATGCACGACTGTAAAAAGCCAATTTTCCCTATTTTACCTTCTGTAGTTAATGTTAAAAATGAGATTGGTTATTTTATTGCAAAAGGAAATATCAATTTTCCTGATGAAGTGTTGTTTGGAAATGCCTTGGGAAAAGTTCTAAATACAGCAAAACCAAATACTATAAAAGAAAAAACAACACCAATTAATTCAGAAACAATCAGAACAATTATAAATAACGTTGAAAATGGTTATTTACAACCTCAACAAGTGAAAGAATTGTTGATTGCAGCTAAGGTTCCTATTGTAAATGAAGCTGTTTGCAATTCAAAAAAAGATTGTTTAAACATCGTTAAAGAATTTGGATTTCCAGTAGTTATGAAAGTTGTAGGGCCAATTCATAAGAGTGATGTTGGTGGTATTATTTTAAATATTACTTCTGAAGAAAAACTGTTAGCATCTTTTGATACTATCATGAAAATTGACGGTGCCACTTCGGTTTTAATTCAACCAATGAAAAAAGGAATAGAATTATTTATTGGTGCTAAAAAAGAAACTAATTTTGGGCATTTAGTATTATGTGGTTTAGGCGGAATTTATATTGAAGTTTTAAAAGATATTCAGGCTGGTCTAGCGCCTGTTTCAAATATTGAGGCTGGTGAAATGATTCAAAGTTTAAAATCGTACAAAATAATTCAAGGAGTTAGAAATCAGAAAGGTGTTGATGAATCTAAATTTGCTGAAATAATTGAAAAAATATCGAATTTAGTTACTGCTGCTCCGGAAATTGCTGAACTAGATTTAAATCCGCTTTTGGGAAATTCAGAAGAAATTTTTGCGGTTGATGCCCGAATTAGAATTAGTAAATAAAAACTATAATAAAATAAATTAGTATTACTCAATAATTTCTACTTGACCACGAATATTTGGACTTGTACTTCCAATTATAAAATTTGTGGTTCTTGGATGAATTTTAAAAGCTGCTTTTTCGTTTTTTAAAGCTTCAAAATGTGCTATTATTTTTTTATTTGATAGTGTTGAATTATCAAAAATAATAGTGTCTATTTTGTTATTTTTTAATAGCTCTTTAATTTTTGAATAATCATCTATTAAAGGTTCTTTTATTAAAAGGTATTTTTTATCTAAATAATCAACAATCAACTCGTCATTTCCTAAATACAATAAATTAAAAACAGGTTTACTATTAATTTTATCTTTTCTAAATTTAAAATATTTTAATAAGTACCAGAACTCTATTCCAATTCTCATAAAAAAATCATAGACAAGATTCAACTTGAAATGCTTTTTATAAAAAATACGCATTGCTTGGTGAAAATAATTTAAATATTTAATATCCTTAGGAGTGCTTTCCCCTTTAAAATGAATTATCTGAGTATCCGCATAATAATAATTCAGATACCCTTTATTCAACAATTTCATACTTAAATCTATGTCTTCTCCATACATAAAGTAATCTTCATTAAAACCATTTACCTCATTAAAAACATTTCGTTTTATAAGCATAAAAGCTCCAGAAGCAACTTTAATAATACCCGATTCATTTTCATCTAAATATGTAGCATAATATTTACCTGTTCGCTTACTTGAAATACCGAAAAGTTTATTAAATGACGCATTTGGAGTAGGAATTCCTCTTTTACTTTCGGGTGCAAATTCACCAGAACCATCAATTAATTTAACGCCTAAAACGCCTAGATTTTGCTTGGCTTTTGCATACGAAACTATTTTATCTAGTGTATCTTCTGCAATAATTGTATCTGGGTTTAGTATTAAAACATAATCACCTTTAGCAATTTTAACACCTTGATTATTTGCTTTTGAGAAACCTAGGTTCTCTTTATTTTGAATACATGTAATTGTTGGATATTTTTGCTTAATTACTGCGCAAGAATCATCGGATGAATTATTATCTACAATAATTATCTCTACTGCTAATTTTTTTGAAGCTGCTTGTATACTTAAAATACATTGCTCTAAAAAATACCGTACATTATAGTTAACAATTACAACAGAAACATCCATAAATATTAAAGTGAATTTTCAAATGGGATTCTATTAACAATACTTCTTCCTAAGGTAATTTCATCGGCATATTCCAGTTCGTCTCCAACAGCAATTCCACGAGCAATTGTTGATGTTTTAATGGTATACTTTTCCAATTGTTTAAAAATATAAAAATTTGTGGTATCGCCTTCAATTGTAGAGCTTAGTGCGAAAATTACTTCTTTTACGTCTCCTTTTTTAACTTTATCTATTAAACTATCAATAGTTAAATTTTGTGGGCCAATACCTTCAATCGGTGAGATTTTTCCACCTAATACATGATACAACCCTTTAAACTGTGAAGTATTTTCAATCGCCATAACATCTCGTACATCTTCAACAATACAAATAATTTCATCATTTCTTCTTGGATTGGCACAAATTTCACAAACATCCACATCAGAAATATTATGACATTTTTTACATAACTTAATATCATCCACTAATTTTGTTAAAGCGGTTGCCAATTGATGTGTTTGTGATGTTGGTTGCTTTAATAAATGCAATACTAGACGTAATGCAGTTCGTTTACCAATTCCTGGTAACTGAGAGACTTCATTTACTGCATTTTCCAAAAGTTTAGACGAAAAATTCATTTCGCAAATGTACAATTTCAAACGATATTCTCAATAATTTTAGTTTCTTTGTTACATCTTAACAATTAAAATTAATAAATGCAACCCGTTTATATTCTTTTATTAATTGCTAGCTACTTTTGTGTACTATTGGCAATTGCATATTTTACTGGTAAAAACGACTCAAACGAAGCCTTTTTTAGAGCCAATAAAAAATCGCCCTGGTACGTTGTTGCTTTTGGAATGATCGGCGCTTCACTTTCTGGCGTTACCTTTATTTCAGTTCCTGGTTGGGTACAGAGTTCGCAATTTAGTTATATGCAAATTGTGATTGGGTATTTGTTTGGCTATTTTGTAATTGCTTATGTACTTATTCCTATTTATTATAATTTAAAAGTTACTTCTATTTACGAATTTTTAAAACTTAGATTTGGAACAGTAACCCATAAAACAGGAGCATTTTTCTTTTTCATTTCAAGAATTTTAGGAGCATCCTTTCGATTGTTTTTAGTTGCATCTGTATTGCAATATTTTATTTTTGATGCTTGGAATATTCCTTTTGAAGTTACCGTAATTCTCTCAATACTTTTAATTTGGATTTATACTTTTAAAGGTGGAATTAAAACCATTGTTTGGACGGATACATTACAAACACTATTTATGTTGATTGCTGTTTTTGCAACAATTTTTATAATTATTAATAAATTAAATTGGTCTGTTGCAGATATTTTTGCCTCCGCTGAGTTTGAAAAATACAGTAAAATTATTTTTACAGACAGTTTTAACGATAAAAAACATGTATTAAAATCGTTCTTTGGAGGTATGTTTATTGCCATTGCAATGACGGGTTTAGATCAAGATATGATGCAAAAGAACTTAACTTGCAAAAACATAAAAGAATCTCAATGGAATGTTATTTCTTTAGGTTTTGTATTAATTCTTATAAATTTTGTATTCTTAACTTTAGGTGCATTATTATTTATTTATGCTGAAAAATTTGGTGTTGCAGTGCCAACTGTAGATGGCACAATAAAAACCGATTTACTATATCCTGAAATTGCTTTAAATGGCGATTTAGGAATTACTATTGGAATTGTTTTTGTTTTAGGGCTCATTGCTGCAGCATATTCAAGTGCAGATAGCGCGCTTACTTCTTTAACAACATCATTTTGCATCGATTTTTTAGACATCGAAAATAAAGAACAATCTAAACAAAAAGCCATTCGTAAAAAAACACATATTGCAATTTCAATACTTTTGGTAATTGTAATTATAATTTTTAGATATGCTTTAGAAGACAATATAATAAGTAGTTTATTGCAAGTTGCTTCTTACACCTACGGTCCACTTTTAGGGTTATTTGCCTTTGGAATTTTCACTAAAATAAATATTAAAGACAAATATGTATGGATTGTTGCTGTTGTTTCTGTAATTGCTACGTATTTTATAAACGCCTATTCCGAAACGCTCTTAAATGGCTATGTTTTTGGTTATGAACTATTAATAGTTAACGGAATTATTACATTTTTAGGTTTATTATTAATTAAAAAAACGAATTCGTAAATACTCGTAATAAAGAATTTAAAACTATAAAAGATTTTTTAATTTTACCCAATGGAAAACGATTTAAGTAATTATCGAAGAAATTATCAAAAAATTGAACTTTCAATGAAAGATATTTCTGAAAACCCAATGGAACTATTTCAAAAATGGTTTTATGAAGTAGAAAAATTCGGTGGTGATTCAGAAACAAATGCAATGACAATTGCAACAATTGGAGCAGATGGTTTTCCTAAAAGCAGAGCCGTATTACTGAAAAAATATACTTGGGAAGGTTTTATTTTTTATACAAATTACAATAGCGAAAAAGGAAAAGCTATAGAAAACAATCCAAATGTTTGCTTATCTTTTTTATGGCATAATATTGAACGACAAGTTATTATAAAAGGAGTTGCTGAAAAAATTTCAGAAAACTTATCTGATGGCTATTTTGAATCTAGACCAGACGGAAGCAAACTTGGAGCCTGGGCTTCAGACCAAAGCGAACCGGTTCCTTCTCGTAAATATTTAGATGAAAGATTATCCGGTTTTGAAAAACAATTCGAAAATAAAGAAATTACAAGACCCAAAAATTGGGGTGGCTATATTGTAAAACCAATAAGCATAGAATTTTGGCAAGGCAGACCAAATAGAATGCATGATAGAATTAGATATACATTACAAGAAAATTATGACTGGAAAATTGAACGATTAGCTCCATAATTTTTTTATATTTGAAATTAAACTAACACACATGAGAATACTACATGAAAACACTTTATATAGTTAGACACGCAAAATCTTCTTGGGAATATGAAGGTATTAAAGATATAGATCGTCCTTTAAAAAAAAGAGGTATAAACGATGCTTACCTAGTTTCAAATGTGTTGCATAAAAAAATCGCAACTCCAGATGTTTTTATTTCAAGCTGTGCAAACCGAGCATTGCATACAGGAATGATTTTTAGCTATACATTTAATTACCCTTTAGCTAATATTAAAATTAGCAAATCACTTTACAACTTTAGCGATGGATACCTAATTAAAACGGTAAAAGCTTTAGATGATGGTTTTGACTCTGCAATAATATTTAGCCACGATCACGGCATTAGCGATTTTGTAAATAAATTTGGAAGCATTCAAGTTGACCATGTACCAACTTGTGGTGTTATTGGAATTAAATTTGATACAAATCACTGGAAAAATATAAAAAATGGTAAGACATTTTTAACTGAATTTCCTAAAAATTATAAATAGTTCTATTTTGAAAATTGAAAAACTTGCTGGAATAGATATTGGTTCAAATGCAATTAGATTATTAGTTGCAAACGTAATTACAAATAATAATAGTGAGCATCCTAGTTTTAAAAAATCTGCTCTGGTTCGTGTACCTATTCGTTTAGGTGCTGATACTTTTTTAAAAGGAAGTATTTCAGAAGAAAACAAAAACAGGATGGTTAAAGCTCTAGAAGCTTTTAAACTATTAATGGATGTTCATGGAGTTCAAAATTATTATGCCTGTGCAACCTCAGCCATGCGAGAAGCTAAAAATGGAAAAGAAGTAGTAGATGAAATTTTTGAAAAAACAGCAGTTAAAATTAATGTAATTGACGGAAAAAAAGAAGCAGCAATTATTTTCTCAACAGATTTAACCAATATTATTGAAAATAACAAATCTTATGTTTATGTAGATGTTGGTGGAGGAAGTACTGAAATAACAATTTTTTCAAATGGAAAAATTATCAATTCAAAATCTTTTAAAATAGGAACTGTTCGTTTACTGAATAAACAAAAATCTTTTTCAGATGTTTGGGAGAATATGAAGGTTTGGATAAAAGCCAATACTCAAAAATTACACAAACCTATTTTAATTGGATCTGGAGGAAATATTAATAAAATATTTAAACTTTCGGGAAGGCCAATTGGGAAACCTCTTTCGTTAATTTATATGAAAGCGCAATATCATTTTCTTAAAAAAATGTCTTTTGAAGAGCGCATAACAGAATTAGATTTAAACCCAGATAGAGCAGATGTTATAATTCCTGCAACAAAAATTTACCTTTCAGCAATGAAATGGAGCGATGCAAAAAAAATATACGTCCCAAAAATTGGATTGGCAGATGGTATTGTTAAAAGCCTCTATTTCAAAAATATATAATTTTTTTTAACATTTTATTAAGAATTTTACTTAAATTTAGAGTAGAGTTGTGACTTATTCAATTGTTTAGTGTCATAACTTATACCATTTAGAAAATCTAAATGATATTAACCTTAATTTAAAATGCTTAAAAAAATGAAAAAACTATTATTATCTATTACTTTATTAGTTTTTGGTGTTAGTGCTTATTCACAAGATTTACCAACTAACCCTGAACCTGGAAAATGTTATGTACGCTGTAAAACTCCAGATGTTTGGAAAAACCAAGACGTTACAATAGAAACAAAAGCTGCTTACAAAAAAATTACTACTACACCTGCAACTTATAAAACTGTTACAGAAAGAGTACTTGTTAAAGAAGCTAGTCAACGTTTAGAAGTTGTGCCTGCTGTTTATGAAACTAGAGATGTTATAGTTGTAGTTAAAGAAGCTAGTTATAGATTAGAAGCTATCCCTGGATCTTTTGGGTCAGAAACTTTAACATATACTGCTAAAGAAGATGGGTCTAAATTAAGTGTAACTCCTGCTACTTTTAAATCAGACTCTCAAACAATTGAAATTAAACCTGCAACTGCGGTTTGGCAAATGAGCGATGTTGCTCCAGATTGTCAATCAAGTGATCCTAACGACTGTAGATATTGGTGTTATAAACCAGTTCCTGCAGAATATGTAGCTGTTGCTCTTACAAAATTAGATTCTGATGCTAGAACACAAAGAACTAATGTTCCTGGTTTTAATAAAACTTACAAAAAAACCGTTGTAGCAAAACAACCTACAACTAGAAAAATTGAAATTCCAGAAGTAACTAAAGTTGTTAAAAAAACAGTTATGGTAACTCCTCCAACTACAAGAACTATCGATATTCCAGCTGAATACGCTACTATATCTAAAGTTGTTTTAGTAAGCGATGCTTCTGAGCAAGCTGTAACGGTTCCTGCTGAATATAAAACTGTGACTAAAGAGATTTTAGTTAAAAAAGGTGGTTTAACATCTTGGGAAGAAGTTGATTGTAAATTAACTGAAAACAGTATTTTACCAATTAATTGGAATTTAGGAAGTGCAACATTAACAAACGAAGCTAAAAGAATAATTGATACTCGTTTATTACCAGTATTAAGAACTGGTGTTGCTATAGCACTTGAATCTCATACCGATGCTAGAGGTACAAAAGAAAGTAACCAAGACTTGTCTGAAAGAAGAGCAATGGCTGTTTCTAATTACTTAATTTCTAAAGGAATTAATTCTAGTCAATTAACTGCTAATGGATTTGGTGAAACAAAATTAACCAACAGATGTGCTGATGGTGTTTCTTGTACTGAAAGAGAGCACAGAGCTAACAGAAGAACTACATTTAGAGTAATAAATCAATAATACTTTAATATTGTATTAAAAAAAACCCGCTTTAAAGCGGGTTTTTTTATTAAATATCTTTAAGAATGTCATCAAAAAATGCATAATGATAACTTGTATCTCGTATTAAATTATAGCCTTTCATTTTACCTAATACTCTTCCTTTTCCGTTAACAATAACAATTGTTGGGTAAGAACTAACATTATACTTATTCTTTAATTTATAATTATCATTTCTTTGAGAAGTTGTAACCAAATCCTTATTTCTAGGAAAATTCGCTTCATATAAAACAAAATCTTTTTGAACTTCTTTATTAAATTTTTCAGATTCAAAAACATCTGAAACTAACATTTTACAAGGTCCACACCAATCTGACCCTGTGAAAAAGATTAATAGTGGTTTATCTTTAGATTTTGTAAGCCTTTCCGCTTTTGAAAAATCTTGCTGCCAAATATTAGTTGAGTTATGGTTTATTGCAACACTATCTTGGGCATAACCACTTGTTATAAAAGTTATAACGATTAAGAAACTAAAAATTACCTTATTCATAAATTGATATTTAAATGCTAAACTACTAAAATAATGCCAAATTATAATTTTACAAATTCTTCTACCAATTTACCTACTATTTTTTCTGATATTTTCGCAACTTCTTGAACCTCTTCATGAGAAACTGCTTCAACAATACCCTCAACACCTAAATCTGTAATTACAGAAACTCCAAAACACTCCATTCCCATATGTTTGGCAACAATAACTTCTGGTACTGTTGACATTCCAACGGCGTCTGCTCCTAAAATTTTTACCATTTTATATTCTGCCGGAGTTTCAAAAGTAGGTCCTTGCAATGCCAAATATATTCCTTTATGAACTTTAACATCCATTTTCTCTGCAACTTGTTCCATTTTCGCAATCATCTTTTTGCTGTAAGCTTCATGCATATCAACAAATCTAGGGCCAAAACGCACATCATTTTTACCATGAAGCGGATGTTCTGGCATAAAATTAATATGGTCTGTTATTAACATAATATCACCAACTTTAAAAGCTGGATTAACCCCTCCAGATGCGTTAGAAACAATTAATTTTTCAACTCCCAAAAACTTCATTACTCGAACTGGAAAAATAGTTTGTTCCATTGTCCAGCCTTCATAATAATGAAAACGACCTCGCATAGCCAATACGTTTTTACCACCCAAAACACCAAAAATTAATTCTCCAGAATGGCCTTCAACAGTTGATACAGGGAAATTTGGAATTTCAGCATAAGGAATTGCAATTTCAATAGTAATTTTCTCTACCAAATTACCCAATCCTGTTCCTAAAATAATCCCATAATCTGGTGTTGTTATTCCCTTATTTTTTAAAAATTTAACTGTTTCCTGAACTTTGTTCCACATAATTTTTTATTTTTTTATCAAAATCATTTTTATGATTTATAACTATTGATTTTATACTTAAATAATGTAATTTTTTAACCTTGGCAAAGATACGGACATAATCTTTCTCTGTAGTTAAAACTAACTTCTTTTTTGATTTAAAACTCTCTAACTTATTATCTATTAGCTGAATATCTTGACTCTTAAAATTATAATGATCCGGATATTTTAAATGTTCAAAATTAATATTTTTTTCATTTAAAAATGAAACTAAAGGCGCTGGATTTGCAATACCAGTAACTAACAAAACTTCAAAATTATGTAATTCATCTATACTAATTTTAGTAGCTCCTTTTAGAGTTGTATTGTAATCTATTGCAGTAAAAAATACAGTTTGATTTTTGCTTGGTTTTAATTTTTCCGTTATTGCAATTTGGTCCTTATCTGAAAGTTTTTTTGGACATTTTGTAACAATAATTAGTTGTGCTCTTTTTGCTCCCGACTTATTTTCTCGCAAATTACCCGCAGGCAACATAGTATCATTTACATATAAATTATTAAAATCTGTCAACAAAATATTGAATCCACCTACAACTTTTCTATGTTGAAAAGCATCATCTAATAAAATTATATCTGGTGGATCTTTTAACTTTTCTAATTGTGCTATTGCATTGGTTCTATCGGCATCCACACAAATTATTATATTTTTAAACTTTTTATAGTATTGAAAAGGCTCATCTCCAATTAGTTCTGCAGATGAATTTTTATCGGCTATAATAAATCCTGTGCTTTTTCTTTTATAACCTCTACTTAAAACTGCAATTTTATAATCGTTCTGTAATAATCTGATTAAATATTCAATTTGAGGTGTTTTCCCAGTACCACCAACACTTAAATTACCAACAACTAGTGTAGGAGTTTTAAATTTTGTAGATTTAAGAAAATTTTTATCATACAAAAAATTACGAATACTTGTAATAATTCCATACAAGACAGCAAAAGGATACACTATTTTTCGTAAAAAATTCATAAAAGCGAAAATACAAAACAAATTATAATATTTATCTTTGTTTAAACTATATTAATTGATTTATGACTATTAAAGATATAACAAATTGCATTGAAGAATTTGCACCTTTAAATTATGCAGAAGGATTTGATAATGTTGGCTTGTTAATTGGAAATTACGCAACAAAAGTTTCTGGAGTTATAGTAACATTAGACACCTTAGAAAATGTGGTTGATGAAGCAATTGAAAGAAACTGTAACCTTATAGTAAGTTTTCATCCAATTATATTTTCAGGATTAAAAAAAATAAATGGGATTAATTATGTAGAGCGTGTTGTTTTAAAAGCAATTAAAAACGACATTGCTATTTATGCAATGCATACTGCTTTAGACAATTCAATTAAAGGGGTAAATGCAAAAATTTGTGATGTTTTAGGTTTAAAAAATCAAAGAATTTTAATTCCTCAAAAAAATACTATAAAAAAATTAACAACATATGCACCACAAGAAAGTGCAGATAAAGTAAGAACTGCACTCTTTAAAGCTGGAGCTGGAAATATTGGCAATTATGATTATTGCAGTTATAATACTGAAGGTTTTGGAACTTATAGAGGTAATGAAAATTCAAATCCAGTAATTGGTGAAAAAGGTAAATTTCACGCTGAAAAGGAAACATTTATTAGTGTTATTTTTGAAAAACATCTTGAAAAGAAAATTTTAGCAGCTCTTTTTGAAATGCATCCGTATGAAGAAGTTGCTTATGATATTGTTCCTTTAGACAATACAAATCAAGAAATTGGTATGGGAATGGTTGGAGAATTAGAGGAAGAAAAATCTGAAACTGATTTTTTAAATTTCTTAAAAGAAACTATGAAAGCAAAAGGTATTAGACATTCAGTTTTATTAAATAAACCTATTAAAAAAGTTGCAGTTTTAGGAGGTTCAGGAAGTTTTGCTATAGAAAATGCAATTAAAGCTAAAGCAGATATTTATGTAACAGCCGATATAAAATACCACGAATTTTACAAAGCAGAAAACAAACTTATTATTGCAGATATTGGACATTATGAAAGTGAACAGTTCACAAAAAATCTTTTAGTAGAGATACTTACAAAAAAATTTCCTAATTTTGCAATCATTTTATCGAAAAAAAACACAAATCCAATTTATTACTTATAATATGGCTAAAAAGAAAGAAGTTACTGTTGAAGAAAAATTAAGAGCACTTTACGACTTACAATTAATAGATTCAAGAGTTGATGAAATTAAAAATGTTCGAGGTGAATTACCTTTAGAAATAGAAGATTTAGAAGATGAAATTATTGGTTTAAATAAAAGGCTTTCTAATTTAGATGGTGATGTTACAAATTTAAAAAACGACATTTCTGCCAAAAAGAATATAATTGAAGAAGCAAAAACGTTAGTAAAAAAATACGCTGAGCAACAAAAGAAAGTTCGTAACAATAGAGAATTCAATTCAATAAGTAAAGAAACTGAATACCAAGAACTTGAAATTGAATTGGCTGAAAAAAGAATTAAAGAGTTTAAAGTTCTGATTGAACAAAAAAATGAAGTTATTGCTTCAACTAAAGAAAATATCGCTAAACAAGATGATTTATTAAAACATAAATCTGCTGAATTAAACGATATTATGGGTGATACTGTAAAAGAAGAAGCATTATTACTTAAAAAATCTGAGGAATACTCTGAATTAATTGACGATCACTTGTTAAAAGCTTACAAAAGAATCCGTTCTTCTGTTAAAAATGGTTTAGCAGTTGTTTCAATTGAAAGAGGAGCTTCTGGAGGGTCTTTCTTTACTATTCCACCTCAAAGACAAGTTGAAATTGCAAGTCGTAAAAAAATTATTACAGATGAGCATAGTGGTAGAATTTTAGTTGATGGTGCTTTGGCTGAAGAAGAAAAAGAAAAAATTGAAAAATTATTAAGCTAATTAAAAGCGTATAGTTTTATATAAAAAAAGCTGTTTGGAATTAAATAATTCCAAACAGCTTTTTTTATTTTTTAACAGCTCTTATAGAATACACCAAAGGAAACATACGTTGTTCTTTTTTTAGAAGAAACATTCCATTATCTGTAGCTTCCATTTCCGGAAAAACATTATAAGGAGCTTGATCAAATTCGTGTAAAAATTCTATCTGCAAACCTGCAGTTGTTAAAGCCGTTACAACTTCACCCAAACCGTGATTCCAACCATATTCTTTACTTATAATATCGGCATCATTATTTGTATAAGTCCCTTTGTATTCCTCGTAAATCACGTCTTTATTCAAATAAGGATAAGCTAGCTTTGGAGGTGTTTCTAAAAAATCGAACATCCAAACAACTGGATGAAATTCTACCAAATAAAATATACCGCCTTTTTTTAATTTACTTGCAATTATTTCTCCCCAAGTTTTTAAATCAGGTAACCAACCTATTACTCCATAGGAAGCAAAAACAATATCAAATTCACCCGAAACATTTTTAGGAACATCGTACAAATTACTTTCAATAAAAGTAGCGTCTAAACCCAATTCTAAATTTAATTTTTTGGCTAGTTCAATTCCTTCATTAGATAAATCTATGCCTGTACATTTTGCTCCTAACCTACTCCAACTTAATGTATCTTGCCCAAAGTGACACTGTAAATGCAATAATTTTTTCCCCATTACATCTCCTACTTCTTCAAGTTCATATGCATTTAAAGAATTTTTTCCTTTTTTAAAACCTTCAATATCATAAAAATCAGATTTGGAATGAATACTTACTTTTTTATTCCACGTCTCTTTATTTACTTCAAAATACTTATTATTATTTTTCATTTTATTTAATTTCAGTACTATTAATTGTCTAAAATAGATAAATTAATATAAACCAAATTATAGGAATCGATTCTACCCAGAAACTTGAATAATATCTAGAATTATTTTCAGAAGAATACAATAAAAATAATGCTGAAATAATTGCAATACTAAAGGTTACAATAATTTCTGATTGGGAAGTGGCTAACTTAAAAAAATCAATACCAGTAAAAAAAATCAACAAACCAATTCCAACATATTTAGATTTTTTAAGACCAACTAGTTGAGGAATTGTTTTTAGTGCTTTAGAATCAGTTCTTACATCTCGAATATCAAAAGGTAATGTAATTGCCATAACAAATAATATTCTCTGAAAAAATTCTAGATATACAGTATTGGTAAAACTATAACCAACTTCGAATAAAGGGAAAAAAACTGATATTCCTGCCCAAGAAATAGCAATACTTAATATTTTTATAGCTGGAAAATTACGAAATGAAACTTCAATATTTCCAATTTTAAATAACGGAATCACATAAAAAAAAGTCATAAATCCGAAGGGTATCAATACGTAAATAGACCTTTTATCAAAATTTGTAAAAAACATACTATAAATCAATCCTAAAATTGCAATAAATGATAGAATAAACAGCTGTAACATATGTTTAACAAACCACTCTTTTAACCAATTTAGGCGGTCATATTTTATTTCATACAAGCGAATAAAATTATATGAAACGATAATTGAAAATGCGACAAATAATGGAGTCAAGCTCTCTGAATATCCAAATTTTAATAAGGTGATTTTAGTAATACAAAATCCTGCCAATGCAACGTGTATATTACTAAAAACATAAAATTCGAATATTCTTTTTAAATAATTCATGAAACAAAAGTAACTATTTGTTAATATCCTAAGTTTTTTGGTTAACAAAATATTATAATTAAGTAATAATTATAGTCTTTTAATGTGGTAATTTTCAGTATTTTTGAAGGCATTAATTTTTATATAATAAATAACATAAATGAGAACTGATTCTTTTGTTTTAAGACACGTAGGCCCTCGTGGAAACGAGATAAATGATATGGTAAAAACTATTGGAGTAACTTCTGTAGATGAATTAATAGATAAAACCATTCCTGCCGATATTAGATTGGCCAACAACCTTAATTTACCAAAAGCAATGAGCGAATATGAATATATGTTTCATATTCAAGAACTTGCAACTAAAAATAAATTATTTAAAAATTACATAGGTTTAGGATATCACCCAACAATATTACCAGGTGTAATTCAACGTAATGTTTTAGAAAACCCAGGTTGGTATACTGCATATACTCCTTACCAGGCTGAAATAGCTCAAGGTCGTTTAGAAGCTTTATTAAACTACCAAACTATGGTAAGTGAGTTAACAGGTATGGAATTGGCAAATGCATCTCTGTTAGATGAAGGAACTGCAGCTGGTGAGGCAATGCTAATGTTATTAAACACAAGATCTAGAGATCAAAAAAAGGCAAATGCTTTAAAGTTTTTTGTTTCTAATGAAGTTTTACCTCAAACAATTGATGTTTTAAAAACAAGAGCAAATCCACTAGAAATTGAATTGGTTTTTGGTGACCATATAACTTTTGAATTTACAGAAGAATTCTATGGTGCAATTGTGCAATATCCTGCAAAAAATGGGCAAATTTTTGATTATACTTCATTTGTAAAAAAAGCAACAACTGTAGATGCTAAAGTTGTTGTTGCAGCAGATTTATTAAGTTTATCGCTTTTAACACCTCCCGGAGAATGGGGTGCAGATGTTGTTGTTGGAACAACACAACGTTTTGGAATTCCAATGGGATACGGCGG
Organism: uncultured Flavobacteriaceae bacterium; assembly: GCA_965367745.1. Taxonomy (GTDB): domain Bacteria; phylum Bacteroidota; class Bacteroidia; order Flavobacteriales; family Flavobacteriaceae; genus Lutibacter. The sequence continues at coordinate 35,479 of CBDUKG010000011.1, forward strand.
ACCTCATGCAGGTTATTTTGCAACTAAAGAAGCTTACAAGCGCACTATTCCAGGTAGAATTATTGGTGTTACAAAAGATAAAGATGGTAATAGAGCTTTACGTATGGCATTGCAAACACGTGAACAACATATTAAACGCGAGAAAGCAACTTCAAATATATGTACTGCACAAGTACTTTTAGCTGTTATGGCAGGCATGTATGGCGTATTTCACGGACCAAAAGGATTGACGTACATTGCTAATAAAATTCAAAATTTAACTGCTACTTTAAATAAAGGTTTAGCAACATTAAATTTAAAACAACAAAATTCTGTATTTTTTGATACGCTATTAGTTGAAGTTTCAAATGCTTCAAAAGTGAAAGAAATTGCAGAAAATAATTGTGTTAATTTCTATTATCCTTCAAGTAAAACTATTAGTATTTCAATAAACGAAACAAGTTCTATTGAAGATATCAATCAGATTTTAGAAATTTTAGCCGAAGCTGAAGGAAAAGAAACAATTGTAATAAATACTATTGAAGAAAATTCTTTACCAGAAGACTTAACACGAACTTCAAAATTTATGATAAATGAGGTTTTTGAAAACTACCATTCAGAAACTGAGTTAATGAGATATATTAAAAAACTAGAGCGTAAAGATTTATCTTTAAATCATTCAATGATTTCATTAGGATCTTGTACTATGAAATTAAATGCAGCAACAGAAATGCTGCCATTAAGTTGGCCAAATTGGGGTGTCATGCATCCTTTTGTTCCATTAGAACAAGCTCAAGGTTACCAAGAAGTTATTAAAGGCTTAGAAATTGCCTTAAACGAAATTACCGGTTTTTATGCCACTTCTTTACAACCAAATTCAGGAGCTTCTGGTGAATATGCAGGTTTATTGGTTATTAAAGCGTACCACGAATCTAGAGGAGAAAATCATAGAAATATTTGTATTATTCCTGCTTCTGCCCACGGAACAAATCCTGCTTCTGCTGTAATGGCCGGAATGAAAGTAGTAGTTACAAAATCAACAGAGAAAGGAAATATTGATCTAGATGATTTAAGGGAAAAAGCAAATCTTCATAAAGATAATTTAGCTGCTTTAATGGTAACTTACCCTTCAACTCACGGAGTTTTTGAGAGTACTATTAAAGAAATTACTGAAATTATACATGAACGTGGTGGACAAGTTTATATGGATGGTGCAAATATGAATGCACAAGTTGGACTAACAAATCCCGCAACAATTGGTGCCGATGTTTGTCACTTAAATTTACATAAAACTTTTGCCATTCCGCATGGAGGTGGTGGGCCAGGAGTTGGGCCTATTTGTGTAGTAAAACATTTAGCTCCTTTTTTACCTTCAAACCCAATAATTCCAACGGGTGGACAAACACCTATTACAGCAATTTCTTCTGCCCCTTGGGGATCTGCACTAGTATTACTTATTTCATATAGTTATATAAAAATGCTGGGGACTGGAGGCTTAAAAGAAGCTACAATTAAAGCAATTTTAAATGCAAATTATATTAAAGCACGTCTAGAAAATTATTACGACATTCTTTATACAGGCGAATATGGATTTGCAGCTCATGAAATGATTGTTGATTTTAGAAAATTTAAAGAAAAAGGAATTGAAGTAACTGATGTAGCCAAAAGATTAATGGATTATGGTTACCACGCTCCTACAGTTTCATTCCCTGTTGCTGGAACTTTAATGATAGAGCCAACAGAAAGTGAGAACAAAGCAGAATTAGATCGTTTTTGTGACGCATTAATAAGTATAAAAGGTGAAATTGACGCGATGGAAAGTGGGGACACAAATTCAGCACTTAAGAACTCGCCACACACACAAGAAATGTTGACCGCAGATGAGTGGAATTATCCATATACACGTCAACAAGCAGCATTTCCTTTGCCTTATGTAAAAGAAAATAAATTTTGGCCATCTGTTAGACGCGTTGATGATGCTTATGGCGATAGAAACTTAATTTGTTCTTGTAATCCTATTGAAGATTATATGGATAACTAATATTTCACTAAATTTAGTACTCAAATTATTATAAAAGTCTCTAGAAACCTAGAGACTTTTCCTTTTAACAAAAAGGAAAAATCATTGAAAATTATGATTTTCTATAAAAAACAATATTTTTGACTAGATAATCATAACTAAAATCACAAAATTTTAATAATTGTTATTTCGAAAACATTATATTAAAAAATAGTTGTACATATTTTTATACTAATCAGCAAAATAGTACTTTTGCATTTCGATATAAATTTAATATCTCAATCAGAAATGAAAAAAATAACCAAAGAAACTTATATCAATTGGTATAAAGACATGCTATTCTGGAGAAAATTTGAAGATAAATTAGCAGCTTTATATATTCAACAAAAAGTAAGAGGTTTTCTACATTTATACAATGGCCAGGAAGCAGTATTAGCTGGTGCATTGCACGTAATGAAAGAAAACGATAAAATGATTACCGCTTATCGTAACCACGTGCAACCAATTGGTTTAGGTGTTGATCCTAAAAGAATTATGGCAGAATTACTAGGAAAAGTTACTGGAACTTCCAAAGGAATGGGAGGCTCCATGCATATTTTTTCTCCTGAACATAATTTTTATGGCGGTCACGGAATTGTTGGAGGGCAAATTCCATTAGGAGCTGGATTGGCTTTTGCAGATAAATACTTCGAAAGAGATGGTGTTACACTAACTTATTTTGGAGATGGTGCTGCACGTCAAGGTTCATTGCACGAAACTTTCAATATGGCCATCAATTGGAAACTGCCAGTAGTTTTTATTTGTGAAAACAATGGTTACGCGATGGGGACTTCAGTAGAAAGAACTGCAAATCATGAAGATATATGGAAATTAGGTTTAGGATACGAAATGCCTTGTGGACCTGTTGACGGAATGAATCCTGTAAAAGTTGCCGAAGCCATGGAAGAAGCTATTGAACGCGCTAGAAGAGGTGACGGACCAACACTTTTAGATATTAAAACATATAGATATAGAGGACATTCAATGAGTGATGCTCAACATTATAGAACAAAAGACGAAGTAAACGAATACCGTAAAATTGATCCGATTACACAAGTTTTAGAAGTAATTAAAACTAAAAAATATGCAACGGATGCTCAAATTAAAACTTGGGATAAAGAAGTAAAAGACAAAGTTCAAGAATGTCAAAAATTTGCTGAAGAATCTCCATACCCAGAAGCTCAACAATTATATGATATGGTTTACGAACAAGAAGATTATCCTTTTTTAAAACATAGATAAATGGCAGAAATAATTACAATGCCACGTTTAAGTGATACAATGACTGAGGGAGTTGTAGCACAGTGGCTAAAAAAAGTTGGAGATAACATTTCAGAAGGAGATATATTAGCTGAAATTGAAACTGACAAAGCAACCATGGAGTTCGAATCTTTCAATGAAGGAACGCTTTTATACATTGGTTTGCAAAATGGTGAAACTGCTCCGGTAGATTCGTTATTAGCAATTATTGGAGAAGAAGGTGAAGACATTGATGCTATTGTTAAAGATTTTAAAGCTACTGCTCCTAAACAGGACAATGCTCCTGCTAAAAAAGAAGAAGCTCCAAAGGATGCTACTCCTGCCACTAAGACAACAGAAGTTGATGTAGCACCTGTAACACAAAGTGCGGCAGCGCAACAACCAGTTGTAAATATAGGGAAAGTTGTTGCTTCGCCACTAGCAAAGAAAATTGCTTCGGAAAAAGGAATAAACTTATCACACGTTGCTGGAACAGGTGAAAATGGTCGTGTAATAAAACGTGATATAGAGAATTATGTTCCTGTTTCTAATACTACCGCTCCTACCCCAATTATGGCTTTAGGGGAAGAAAGTTTTGAAGAGACTACGAACTCTCAAATGCGTAAAACTATTGCACGTAGATTAGGAGAATCTAAATTTACGGCACCTCATTATTATTTAATGTTAGAGATTAACATGGATAATGCTATTGCATCTCGTAAAATTATAAATGAAATTCCTGACATTAAGGTTTCATTTAACGATATGGTTGTAAAAGCGAGCGCAATGGCTCTTAAAAAACATCCACAAGTTAACTCTCAATGGTTTGATGATAGAACACGTGTAAACCACCATGTTAATGTTGGTGTTGCTGTTGCTGTTGAAGATGGCTTATTAGTGCCTGTAATTCCTTTTACAGATCAAAAAAGCTTAACACAAATTGGTGCTGAAGTAAAAGATAAAGCTATCAAGGCGAAAACAAAAAAGTTAACTCCTGCAGAAATGGAAGGAAGCACTTTTACAGTTTCTAATCTTGGTATGTTTGGTATTTCTGAATTTACGTCAATTATAAATCAACCGAATTCAGCTATTTTATCTGTTGGTGCTATTATTGAAAAACCAGTTGTAAAAAATGGTGAAATTGTTGTTGGGAATACAATGAAAGTAACTTTAGCTTGTGATCATAGAACAGTTGATGGTGCTACCGGTGCAGCTTTTTTGCAAACATTAAAACAGTATATAGAAAATCCTGTTACTATGTTAGCTTAAATGTTACAGTTTTAAATATTAAAAAACCCAATACAACGCAAATTGTATTGGGTTTTTTAGTTTTTTATTAAGCCTCCATAAAAAAACTTTCAGAACCTTTTAACCAAGCTAACAATTAGTATTCTAACTCAACATTTATTGTTGAAGCACCTTGCAATTTATTCCATTTTCCTTGACTACTTCTCCTTGAAAACCCTTTTCCTTTTGATAAAATTGCACCAATATAAACATCTTGAGATTTTTTTAAGTTAGGCATAAACTCAACTCCAATAAAAAAATCTTCATCTAGATAAATGTAATTTTGAATTAAGTTTATTTGAAGCCATCCTGTTTCTATTTTTTTCTTTTGAAGTAAATTTTGGAATACTATACGCTCACCAGGTTCGTTATTTAGGTTTTTATAAAAGTTTATTCTAACAAATGCACTATCCGATTCAAACCCCTTTCTTAAATAAATATTTACTTTTTTTACACGCACCGTTTTATTAGGAATATTTATTTTTTGAGCATTTTCAATAATGTCGTTATCTTTAGAAATTCCGCCTAACCAAAGGAGTGGATTGTAAGATTTGACTCCAACCTTTCTGATCCTTTTTTTGGCATTTGTTAATACTATTTCTGAGAGTTCATTAATTCTCGGCTTTAACGTAATAATTTGATTTGGTCCATTTAAAATTGGTATTTTAAAAGTCTCATAATTTATGTGACTAACTGTAATACTATCCCTTAAATAGTCCTTTTTTACATTGAAATCAAATTTCCCTTGCAAATCTGAAACAGTTCCTAAATTTTTATTTAAAATTCCAATATTAACAAATTCAATCGGGTTTTGAGTGTATAAATCGACTACTTGACCACTCATTTTAATTTCTTGAGCGTGATTTAAAAAGTTAATAAATAAAAGTGAAATTATTGACAGAACATTTTTCATATGACAATTATTATTTTATTTAATTCCCAATAATAATTAATATATTTTCAAAAAAAGTTAAAAAATATTTAATTTGAATTATTCATGTTCTTTCAAGTTATTTATTTCCAATTTTCGGTTTTAACCTTTAGTCTTCTCAATCATATGATTGATTACATGTGTGTGCTCATGCTGAGGGCTGAACATAACAATCTCCGCATCTGCATTGACTTTCACATTGTGCCCTGAAGGCCAATAAAACAGATCTTTTTCGTTTACAACTTCTTTAATTCCTTTAGCATCTGTGGTAGTAAGTTGACCACTTAAAAGAAAGCCCCAATGCGGGCACTGACATAAATCTCCTTCAAGCCCCATAAATAAAGGTGTTGTATCCACTCCTGCAGAGAGACTAAAATACTCTCCACTAATTTTACCTAATCCTGTAGCATCTCCAAAATCAGTTTTCTGGCGGATAATAGCTCCAGGAATCTCCATTTTAACTTCAATGTCGTCTTTTGAAATTTTCATAATTATTGATTATTTTAATTAATTAGTAGTATAAATTCATTCCATTTAAAAATGCATTATACAAAGTTGTGCGAATAAAATCTTAATCAATGTTAGTTTTAGGTCAGAAAATGATAAAATTGATTCATTTTAATTTTGAAATTTTTTTTAATCCTAAAGGAGTAAAAAGTGTTAGAAATTAAATAATATGCTGTTGAATATATTTAGACGGAAGTATTCCATATTTTTCATAAAAACACTTTGAAAAATAAGCTGGGCTATTAAAACCGGATTCATACGCTATTTCCGAAATATTTCCATTTTGTTTAAAGAGCATTTTTAATGCCCTGTGCAATCTAAATTCTTTAATGAAATTATTTGGTGATTTACCTGTTAAAGTAATGATTTTACGATATAACTGAGATTTACTATATCCTAAATCACTGCTGAAATTAGTAACGTTAAAATTAGGTTTATTCCAAATTTTCTCAACATAATCAATCAATTGGGTTAGAAATCTCTCTTCTGAAGGTTTAAGTGTTCTAATCAATTCTTTATCAATAATTGCATTCCTATTCTCACTTTCATACAATGATTTCACCTCACTTGAAATTACTACTTGCTCAGGAACAAAATCACACATTCTAGTTACTAATAAAACAACCTCTTCAAAAAGACCCTCTTTATCTGAAACTGGAACACCTGCAGATAACCCTATTTTTATTTTTCTGTTTTTTACATCAAATTTGGGAGTAATGTATTTAAAGTTAGCTTGAATTTTTAATACACAAAAAACTGCATTACTCACTGATTTAAAAGAAACTAAATAGTTGGTATTATCTTTTTTTACGATGCTACCATTAAAATGATTAAGTGATTTTGAAACACTTTTATGAAATTTTTGTGTAAATATGCTAAACTGATTTGCTTCTAATCTATTTAAATAGCTACTTGTTTCAATAACCATTATAACTCTAAAAGCAGGGTCATTTATTATATTTAGTTCTGTGTTCAACGCTTTTTCTGGATCCTCAATTCTTCCTAAAAAAGATTCTACTATAGCTTCATCTACTTCAATAATTCTATGTGGAATTTCCCCATGTGCATGATTATGCATATCGTGTACAGCTTTTTTATTTGGCGCTTCAACCAAACAAAAAGCAGTCTTTCGTTTATCATCAAACCAATATGTTAACCCTCTGCAACCAAATTTATGCTCAATTTTTAAATCTTCATGATGTAATTGAGCAACGTTTTCTGCAGTTACAAGTTCCGAAACATCGTGGCGATCCATATAAATTGGCATAGTCTGTTTTTTTTTACAAGATAATCTTTTTTTATTAATTTTTTGTAATCTTCTAAAAACGAACTATATATAACAAAAAAATCCCCAACTTTCGTTGAGGATCTTAAATATTATTTAAACTAAAATATTACTTTTTAAATTTAGCATATTTAGTTTTA
>CBDUKG010000012.1:0-39915 GCA_965367745.1 uncultured Flavobacteriaceae bacterium
AAATTTAGTGTACACGGCCAACGTATATACTGCAATGATTGAATTAGATGGTACCAGTTACCATGCAATTTTACAAGACATTCAGTTTCACCCAGTAACAGATAAAATCTTACACATTGATTTTTACCAATTATTTGACGATAAAATGGTAACTATGAATATTCCTGTAAGATTAGTTGGAACATCTCCAGGAGTAATTAATGGTGGTTCTTTACGTTTTGCAATGCGTAAATTAAGTGTTAGAGCTTTACCAGCTGATTTGCCAGATTTTATAAATGCTGATATTTCTAAATTAAAAATTGGAAGTAAATTATTTGTAACTGAATTAGCAAATGAAAAATTCACAATTTTACACCCAGATAATACCGTTGTTGTTCAGGTTAGAACTGCACGTAGTGCTGTAATGCCAGAAGATGAAGAAGACGAAGGTGAAGAAGGTGAAGAAGGAACAGCTGAAGAAGGAGCATCTGAAGAAAATGCTGCTGAATAAACTAATTATTTTTTAGTAATTAATATAAAAGCGTTGCATTTGCAGCGCTTTTTCTTTTTATTACATTTGCTTTATGAATGTTTTAAAACAACTAAAATTACTTTTTTCGTCAAAAAAAGAAGAATCTACAGAAGAACTTATGAAAAAATTCTTAATTGTTGGCTTAGGGAATATTGGTGCTAAATACGATGATACGCGTCATAATATTGGATTTAAAATTTTAGACGACTTAGCTTCTTCAGAAAAGATTACTTTTGAAAGCCAAAAATTGGGCGCTATTGCTACATTTAGATTTAAAGGAAGAACGTTTATTTTATTAAAACCCTCAACCTATATGAATTTAAGTGGGAAAGCTGTAAAATACTGGCTTACGAAAGAGAAAATTCCAATTGAAAACTTATTAGTTATTTGTGATGACTTAAACCTAGATTTTGGTTCAATTCGCTTAAAAGCAAAAGGAAGCGATGGTGGGCATAATGGATTAAAAGATATTCAGAATACCTTACAAACTCAACAATATGCGCGTTTTAGATTTGGTGTTGGTGATGCATTCTCAAAAGGACGACAAGTTGATTATGTTTTAGGAACTTGGAATAAAGATGAAAATAAACAACTTCCAGAGCGTTTGTCAAAATCTTGTGAATTGATTAAATCTTTTGGAACTGCTGGCTTAAATAACACCATGAATGCCTTTAATGGTACATAATAAATTTTAAAAAGTTAAAGCTTTACAATAATTAATGATTATCACTTGCAAACCACTCTGCATGAGAAGTAGCGGTTTCTTGTAATTTTAATGAATGAAGTTTAATAGTTTCTGGTAGACGTTTTTTAATTTTTTCAGCAAAATCAATCAACATCATTTCACTTGTAGGTTGGTAATCTACTAAAATAACATTGTGTCCTCTTTTTTCAAGTTCATGTGCCAACTCTACGTGAGGTGTATTTTTATTAAAAACAGTAGCATGGTCAAATTTATCAACAATTTCAGAAAGTACTATTTTTTTTAAATCCCCAAAATCAATCACCATTCCCAATTTTACGTTAGAAGTATTACTAATTGGTTTTCCAATAACTGTTACAGATAATTTATAACTATGTCCGTGTACATTTTTACATTTTCCATCGTAGCCATATAATGCGTGTCCGGTTTCAAAATCAAATTGTTTTGTAATTCTAATTTTACTCATCTTTATGTTCCTGTATTAATCGTCTAAATCTTTTCTGTTTTTTGCTTTGTAGTATACAAAATATGCCAATGCAGCAAGTAAAACAAAAGGCAAATAAGTTCCTATAACTATACCAATTTCGTAACCTTTATCTGGTGCGTTTTTTAATTTTTCCTCAATATCAACTTGCTGAAATAAAAAAAGTATAATTGCTAGAGTCATTATTTTTTGAATTTTTGAAGTGCTTTTTTTGTAAAATCAGAAAGCACTAATTTTCCACTTATTGCTGCTCGATCGTCTAATAAAGTATCCCAATTTTCTGTGCCTTGCCATATTATTTTTTTCATTTCATTTAAAGCTTCTGAATTATAAGAGGCAAGTTTTGAAGCTAAATTATCAACTTCACTATCTAATTCAGAAAGCGTTTCAAATACTTTTGCAAATAACCCTTTTTCTTTTGCCCAATACGCATTTTGCCAACTTGTGGCGTCTAAAGTAAGTTCACTTAATGCAGCTACTCCTATTTTACGCTCTACTACTGGAGCAATTACAAAAGGTCCAATACCAATAGTAAATTCAGATAATTTAATAGCAGCTTGTTCTGTCGCAAAACAGTAATCGCAAGCAGCAGCTAAACCAACACCACCTCCAACGGCTTTACCTTGTATGCGTCCAATTATTAATTTTGAACATTTCCGCATTGCATTTAATACGTTGGCGAAACCTAAAAAGAATTGTTTTCCTTCTTCAAAATTAGTAATTGCAACCAATTCATCAAATGAAGCTCCTGCACAAAACGCTTTGTCTTTTTCACTTTTTAAAATAATTACATGCACTTCATTGTTAAGACTTAACTCGTTAAATGCAGTTGCCAAACGCTCTAATAATTCACTTGGAAACGAATTACTTGCCGGATGATAAAACTCAACTGTGGCGATGTTATTTTGAATATGTGTGTATAAACTTCCGTTACTCATAGTGCCCAAAGTTACGTGTTTTTATGCAAATATTTTCGTCTAAATTTAACTACTAAAATACCAGATCTTAGCAACATCCAAACTGTAAAGGCCATCCAAATAGCATAGAGTTTTAAATTAAAGTAATCTCCAATTAATAAAGTAGGTATAAAACCAAAAAAAGTTGCTACTAAAAGTAAGTTTCTAAGTGTTACAGCTTCTGCCAAACCTTTAAAAATACCATCAAAAACAAAAGCAACAGCATTTATTGGTTGCATTAAAAGTACAATCCAAAAGATATCGTAAAACGCATCTAATACTTGTTGTTCCTTTGAAAACAGCGTTCCAATTTGAGTGTAAAATATACCGCAAATAACAGTTAACATCAGCGCAACAATAATAGAATATTTACTTAATCTACCACTTAATTCCCATAATTTCGGATAGTTTTTTTCTCCCAATAGTTTCCCTGAAACAATACTACCAACACTTGCATAACCATCAATAAAAAAGGCAAAAAACAACCATATTTGAAACGCAATAGTTTGTGCCGCAATATAATTATTCCCATATTTAGTTGCATATGAATTTGCCAAATACAACGCAATATTTAAGGCTAATGCTCTAATTATTAAGTTAAAACTAATTGAAAGTAAATTTTTAATTTCTTTATTAAACGGGAATTGTAATTTATAACTAAAAGGTGTCTTTTTTAATAATAAGATTAATGCAAATACCGCCATTACAGCTTGCGCAATAACACTTGCCCATGCAGCTCCTTCAACATTCATTGGCGCAATAAAACCATCTATTCCATAAACTAAAGCAATATCTAACACAACATTTAAAACTGCGCCAGTAATACTTATTATCATTGGCCAATACGTATTTTGCAATCCTCTAAAAACTCCAAAAGCTGAAAAAACGAAAAGCGTCAATGGAAATCCGATAGCGCGAATTTTATAATAATCTACTGCATAATTTAAAATTAACCCTTCCGCATTGTACAATTGAAAAATTTGGTTAACAAAAAACAATGTAACTATATAAATAACAATACTTAAACTTAAATTTATTGCGATAATTTGTGCGGGTAAAGTTGCTATTTCATCTAATTTTTTAGCACCTAAATATTTACCAATAATTGCAGAAATTGCCGATCTAGTTTGCGCTAAAATCCAAACCAATGCAGAAATAAACGAGCCTGCAATACCAACCGCAGCTAATGCTTCTGTGGGATTTAAATTAATATTACCAACAATTGCAGTGTCTGTAATAGATAATAACGGTTCTGCTATTCCTGAAATTATTGCAGGAATAGCTAACTTATTAATACCTTTAAAAGTGATGTTAGATTCTTTATACATTTAAAACTTTCTCGTAACAGTAAAACGGATGCTTGCTCTGATTTGGAAAAAATATTGATTCTAATTTAACATAACCACGCTTCTTATAAAATTTTTGATTTCTAATATTCTTACTAAATGTGTCTAATCGGATTGAATTATAATTGTTATTTACAGCATAATTTTCACCAAAACTCATTAATTTTTGCGCATATCCTTTTCCTTGATATGTTGGGTGTACAGCTAAACGATGCACATATAAATTATTCCTATTTTCTGTTAGCCATTTAACTGATTTATAATCAACATCTTCAATTTTTGTAAGTACTACTATGCCAATTATTGTATTGTTTTCTGTCAATTTCCACAATTGTTGCAACTCAATATCTTTTTGCAATATTTCTTTTGAAGGATACATTTCATTCCATTGAAAAATACCATTATCAATCAAGAATTTTGCACAACTTTTTGTAATAGAATAACATGCTTCTAAGTCGTTATATGTTGTTTTTTCAATGCACATTAATTTTGCACTATAAAATCAACACTATGTTTAACAACTTGAGCTAAATGAACTGGCATTTTTGAATCATTCCAAGGTTGAGTGCATCCTAATGGATGATTCATTTCTTTAACCAAAACTAATTTACTTTCTGAATTCCAACTATGTAATTTTTCAGCTTCAATAGGTGAAACAACATCATCTTTTTCACCTTGAATAATTAAATGTGGAATGGTTAGTTTTTGAACAGCATTTTTAATTGTTAAACGTGCTTCATTTTCTTTAAAATTTGTGTAAAACTGAAAATAATGTGGCATTTGCTGTTTGGTTCTAGAATTTTCAATATACGAAACACCTTCTTTTTCCCAGTATTGAAGAATTTTTTCATCCTTAGGAAAACGAGCTCCAAAATCGGACACTCCTGCCCAAGAAATAATTTTAGAAATTTTGTTGTTTTCTGAAGCTTTTAAAGTTACTATACCTCCTCCTCTCGAATGTCCAATTAATGTAATATTAGTTGAATCCATTTCATCTTTAAATTTAGAATTATTTGCAATCCAATTTATTATATCCTCTAAATCGTTTAATTCAGTTGTGAAATTATTTTGCCCGAAGGCTTCTAGATCAGGAAAATCAATTGGATTCTCAACCGTACCACCATTGTGCGAAAAATTGAATTTTACAAAAAACAACTCGTTGTTTACAAACTCCATTGCAGCTAAATTCCAAGCGCCCCAATCTTTAAATCCTTTATATCCATGACAAAAAATTACAATTGGTTTTTTTATGGTGTTTTTAGTATAAAATACATCCGTTAAAATTGGTTTATTATGTTGTGTACTCTTAACTTGTATGTTTAATTCTGTAGTCATTCTTTTAGTTTAAAATGGTAAATCTTCTTTTTGAGTAAATGGTATTTCGGGATTTAAAATTTCTTTTATAATACTACTAATTTCATTCATAAAATTGTTTATTCTTTCTTTTGAAACATGAGAATCTACACCTTTATATTTTTCAGAAAAATTCATTTTTAAAAAGCCTGCATTTAAATTTTTGAACGAAATTATTCCGCTTTCTAACTTACTTATATTTGTATTTTCAGTTGAAACATACATAAAAGAATACAACATTACCTGCATTGCTTTTGTGTATTTATAATCTTCGCTAATTACACTAAAATCGTCCATTTTTAATTGTTTAGCTTCTACTTTACCCGTTTTATAATCTATAATTCGGGTACTGCCATTCAACTCATCAATTCTATCTACAATTCCCCTTAAATTTATTGGAAAATCAATTCCTTCAATAGTAATTTCACAATTTAGTTTTGCTTCTAATGCAAGTATTTTTAATCGATTTCCTTTATTTATACCTTGTAATTCTTGTTTTAAAAACCTGTTGATATGATTCTTACAAACTTCAAAAATTAATTTATTTTTTCCTGTTTCAATATTTCCTTTTTTATAATGTTTTTCGAAAAGTTTAACTAGTAACCCCGGTGTTTTCTGTTGCATTTGAACAATGTTTTCCTTTGATAAAAATGCACCAATAAATGGTATGTATAATTGCTCCAAAACATCGTGAATAACGGATCCCATTGTATTTGCTGCAATGGTTTCTTCAACCTCATCATCATCTCGAATTTCCAATACTTTTTGCTCGTAAAAACTAATTGGATTGTAAATATAAGTTGCTAATGCTGAAGGTGAAATTCCTTTTGTAAAAACAGCCTGTAGCTTTTCAATTACTTCTGGTGTTTTTTCAATTTGAAGAGGAATTTTTTCGTGTTTTTGTACTTTTGGATTAATTATAATTTTTTTAATACTCGGGTTGTTGATTTCCAATTGTGTTAAAAAGCGACTTTTTTCTCCAGAACCATATCCATCAGTTTCTGTATTATAGATTAAATAAACATTTTTAGCACGTTGTAATAATCGTTGAAAATGATACGAAAAAATTGCATCTTTCTCTTGATATGTTGGCATTTTAAAATACTTTTTAACATCAAAAGGAAGAAATGAATTTTCATTTTTACTACCTGGTAAAATACCTTCATTTACAGAAGTAATTATTATAGTTTCAAAATCTAAAGCTCTGGTTTCTAACATTCCCATTAATTGTAAACCCCTTAATGGTTCACCTTGAAAAGCTAGTTTTTCATTATTTAATATTTGATTATAAAATTGTGTTAGTGTTTTTAAGTTTGAAATGTGGTTGTAAGATACATTTAAGGTTTCTAACTGTTTAAAAACAGTGTAAAAACGGTATAAATACTCTTTATCCACACCTTCTACATAATTTTTAAGCACACTAATTAAATTGCTACATTGTTTTATTATAGTATTAACATCGTTTGAAAAAGTAAACAATAGAAGTACATTCTTTACCTGCTCCATTTCAGAACTAGTAATACAGTCTTCAATTGCTTTTTTTGACAAAAATATTACATTCTCACTTTTAAGCTTGGCAATTATTTTTTGAAGAATATCGTTATGTAGTTTATTTAAAAATGGATCATTTAGAAGGTTTAAGACATCTTTATAATAAAACTGTTGTTGTGCTTGTTTGTTGAATTTCTGCTGATTTAAATGGAGCTTAAATAGCTTCTCAAACAAGTTAGAAAAAGGGATGTCTTTTAGCGAATATCCCATTGTAATATTTATATTTTTAACGCTGTTTGGTAAAGAGTTAAGCGTGAGAGCTAATAGATTTTCGTCCGCTAAAACCAAGGCAGTATTTTGATGATTTTCTAATTTAGATAGCAATTCACCTGCGTATTTAATTTGTGTTATATTTTTGGGTGCGCCAATAAATTCAATATTTTTTGGTTCTAAAATAGTTTCATCTATCCACAAAAAAGGTGCAGTTTTATAATATGCCCATGTTGTTTTATACTTTCTTAAAAAAACACCAGCTTCATTAGAATTGTTAAATAAATTAGGATTAGAATCCCAGTAAATTGAAGCTAAATTGTTATTCAATAATTCCTGAAAAATAACTTCTTCTGCTTTATTTAATGCGTTAAAACCAATAAATACTATATGCTTATCGCTATTGTTTTCTATATAATATTCTAAATTATCTACAGCTTCTCTATAAATTAAACCTTGATAACCAAACTTATTTTTTTTCAACTTTTGATACAATGAATTGTACAATTTATTCAAATGTTCAAAAAACTGAAGGTAGTTTAATGCAAGTTTACTCGGTGTTTTATCTTTAAACCAATACTCAATTTTTTTTAGATCTTTTAAGTTTGAAAATAGGTCCTTTGAGCTTACCAAGTAACTATCAATTTCATTAAAATCGTGTAATGCTATTGTTGCCCATTGAGAAAATGTTTCAAAAGGCTCTACCAATTCTTGTGCTAAATTTTCTTTATAAACACTATAAAATTCAAAAAGTAATTGCGTGGTATCTATTAAATTTATATCGGCAAGCTCTTGAATATAATTTTCAATACTTATAATTTTAGGTAACATAAAACTTGAAGTGGTACTCTCAACAAGTTCTTTTTTTAGAAAAACACAAGCACGTTGACTTGGAAGTACAAATACACAATGTTTAATAGTAATATTTTTACTGATAACGTCTTTAACAACTTTTGAAATAAAAGAATCCATAGTTTTTTATAAACTATAAAAATACAAATGCCTTTTTAATTGAAATACATTTTAAGTAATTAATGTAAAAGTATTTTAAAATGAAAAAAGGCTACCTAAAAATTAAATTCTTAGATAGCCTTTTGTTATAACTATAAATTAATAGCTTTTAAACTTTAATTTATTAATTTAATATCAACTCTTCTGTTTGCTGCTCTACCAGCATTGTACATATTGCTTTCTACCGGTTGCGTTTCTCCAAAACCTTTTGCTGTTAAATTGTTAGATGAAACACCTTTAGAAACTAAGTAATTTTTTACCGCAATAGCTCTTTTTTCAGATAATTTCATATTGCTATCATTGTTACCAATACTATCTGTATGTCCTGAAATTGCAAATTTTGCAGTAGGGTATTTCGTTATAATTTCAATTGCTTCATTTAATTTTGAAATAGTTTCCGGTTTAAAGTTAGCTTTATTAGTTTCAAAATAAACTGTTTTAAACAACTCTTCTAGTTTTGCTATATCTTGAACAGTAACTTCCGGACAACCATTATTAGAAGCTATTCCAACCACATCTGGGCAATCATCATCTTTATCTAAAACTCCATCACCATCTGTATCTGGCCAAGGACAGCCATTATTTGCTTCCGGACCGGCTACATTAGGGCAATTGTCTTTTGAATCTATAATACCATCGTTATCAGCATCTGGGCAACCTTTGTTTGCTTTGGTTCCTTTATCGTTTGGACAAGCATCATCTTTGTCTGCTATTCCGTCATTATCAGTATCTGGACAACCATTTAATGATTCTAATCCTGCTACATCAGGACAATCGTCTTTAGAATCTATTACACCATCATTATCAGCATCTGGACAACCATTATACTCAATTAATCCAAATACTTCTGGACAAGCATCTTCATCATCATAAATACCATCATTATCAGTATCTGTTCCTCCAAATTTAATTATTAATCCTAAAGAGTGTTGAAAATGTTGTACAATATTACTTTCGAAGGCATGTTTGTATTTAGATTCTAAATTAACGCCTAAATTGTCGCTAAACCATACATTAAAACCTAAACCACTATTAAAAGTACCAGTTCCAAATTTATCCATCCAAACATAACCTCCACCAATTGATGCATAAGGATCAAACATAGAAGTTTCACCAAATACATTATTTAAATCGTATTTAACAGCACCGTCCAATGCTATGTAAGAAACATCACCAATACTATTATCACCCACATTAGATATCGTATTTATTGATCCGGCCGCCTCAATACTAAAGCCATCTGTTAAATATTTACCAACAGTAATTTTTGAAAGAGCAGGAATTGCGTTATAATGATCTCCAACATTAACATATTCGTTAAACCAAGAGCCATGTCCCATCAACCCAGGATTGGTAGGATAAAAATCAACAAAATTTACACCTAATCCAACAGAAAAAGGATTGTTTTTATCTTGCGCGTTTATTGAAGTAACTCCAACAATTAGCAATAAGGATACTAAAAGGATTTTTAAATTTCTCATATTCATATATTTAGTTTATTTTTTTAATTATTACAAAGTTAAATATAATAATTTATAAAGCATTAAAAAGCCACTTTTTAAAAAAAGTGGCTTTCTAATATATTTAAAATGAAATTATTTTATTTCATTAATTTCAACTCTTCTATTATTAAATCTACCTTCTTTAGTAGTATTAGAATCAATTGGTGCTGTTTGACCGAAACCTTTAGTAGTTAATCTATTTGCATTAACTCCTTTATTTACTAAATAAGCTTTTACAGCATTTGCTCTAGCGTTAGATAATTCCATATTTCTAGGAGCAGATCCTGTAGTATCAGTGTGCCCGTCAATAGAAAATCTAAATTGTAAATTTTGATTTTGCTTTAAAATATCAGACACATGGTCTAAAATAGTTGATACTTCTGGTCTAATATCAGATTTTCCAGTATCAAAATTAATTCCTCTAGCAGCTTCATTTACAGTTTCTTGATCAACAAATATTTCTGGACAACCTTCGTTAGACGCAGGACCAGGAACTTCAACACATCTGTCAATAATGTCAATAACACCATCTTCGTCAGTATCTTTATAAGGACAACCTGAATTACCTTTAGGACCAGGAACGTCTATACATGCGTCATCTCTATCTGCAACACCATCTCCATCTGTGTCTGGACAACCGTGTAACGTTTTTAAACCTGCAACTGTAGGACATTTGTCTTTAGAATCTTGAACACCATCTCCATCTGTATCTGGACAACCATCAAACTCAGCTAAACCAGGAACATCAGGACATTTATCACAACAATCTGTAACACCATCTTTATCAGCATCTGTATCAAGACAACCACCAAACTCAGCTAAACCAGCTTCATCAGGACATTTGTCTTCTTTATTATTTACACCATCGCCATCTCTATCTTTATTTCCAAATTTCCAAGTTAATCCAACTGAATGTTGAAACATTTTGAAATCAACAGGAGTATTTACTTTCTTATACCCAGATGTAAAGTTAATACCAACATTATCACTAATCCAAGCATTAAATCCAGCTCCTAAATTTAAACCAAGGCCGTTTTTAGAACCAACCCAGTTTTCACCAAGACCAGCATAAAGAAATGGATCAAACCAACCAGTTTGTCCAAATGCATTGTTTAAATCATATTTTACGTTTAAATCTAAACCAAAAAATGTTACGTCTGATCCAGCACCCCAAGGTCTATCAACTTTATTCATTGCTCCAGCTAATTCTACGCCGAAACCCTTTCCAATATATCTAGTAGCAGAAATTCTACTTAACCAAGGAATAACGTTTACGTCATTTCCATCAAATTTGTACGACCCAAAATATCCAGAAGTTGCATCAGAATTTGTGCTAATATCAATAGCGTTAGTTCCAAATGTTAACATCCACGGATTTTCTTTGTCTTGAGCATTAGCATTGCTAACGGATGTAATTACTAACAAAGCCAAAATGGCAATTTTTAAATGTTTCATTTTCAGTAAATTAAATTAAATGTTCTTTTTATTTTTATAGTAAAATAAGCTATCTATACATAACTATTGTAGCAAATTTACAAAATATTCTTAAATAGAAGCCAATTATATAATAAATCTAAATAATTTTCAACAATTTTCCAACTTTAATAAAGGCTTTAATTGCTGTATCAAGGTGATTTTTGGTGTGAGCAGCAGATAATTGAACTCTAATTCTTGCTTTCTCTTTTGGCACAACAGGAAAAAAGAAGCCAATTACATAAATCCCTTCTTCTAACAACATATTAGCCATATTTTGAGATAGCTTAGCATCATACAACATAACTGGTACAATTGCCGAGTCACCTTTTACTATATCAAAACCTGCTTTGGTCATTCCTTCTTTAAAATAATTGGTATTCCACTCTAGTTTATCTCTTAAAGACGTGTCTTTCGAAATCATTTCAAAAACTTTTAATGAAGCGCCAACAATTGCTGGAGCTAAAGAGTTTGAAAATAAATAAGGTCTAGATCTTTGGCGCAACAATTCAATAATTTCTTTTTTACCCGTTGTATAACCTCCCATAGCACCTCCAAGTGCTTTCCCTAAGGTTCCGGTAACAATATCTACACGACCCATTACATTTTTTAGCTCTAGGGTTCCTCTTCCTGTTTTTCCAATAAAACCAGTAGCATGGCATTCATCTACCATTACAAGCGCATCATATTTATCGGCTAAATCACATATTTTATCTAAACTTGCAACAACCCCATCCATAGAAAAAACACCATCGGTAACTATAATTTTGAATCGATGATTTTGTTTGTTGGCTTCGATTAATTGGTTTTCTAAATCAGCCATATCATTATTTTGATATCTGTATCTTGCTGCTTTACACAAACGAACTCCATCTATTATTGAAGCGTGGTTTAAAGAATCTGAAATTATGGCATCTTCTTGAGATAGTAACGGTTCAAAAACACCACCATTTGCATCAAAAGCTGCTGCATATAAAATAGTGTCTTCTGTTTTGTAAAAATTTGCAATAGTTTGTTCTAATTCTTTATGAATATCTTGTGTTCCGCAAATAAAACGAACTGAGGACATTCCAAAACCATGTGAATCTAATGTATCTTTTGCCGCTTGAATAACTTTAGGATTATTAGACAATCCTAAATAATTATTTGCACAAAAATTTATGACTTCTTTTCCTGAATTTAATTTTATAACTGCATCTTGAGAAGAAGTTATAACACGTTCAGATTTGTATAAACCTGCTTCTTTAATTTCTTGCAATTCCTTTTGTAAATGTTGTTGTATTTTGCCGTACATAATTGTTTTCTTTTTTACAAAGCTATAATAATTTAGACTTCCTCAATAATAATTTCAGTATTAATATACACTACAATTTTTTTTTCAATAGTATAATTTAAACTTTCTAATGTAGTCGCGTATTTTAAGAGTTGTTGCTGATGTTTTTTATCTGGATTTCCAGTTTTATAATCTATTATTGTAGCTTTGTTATTATTGATAACCAACCTATCTGGTATAATACTTTTTTTATCGGCTGATATAATTTCTTGTTCATTATAAACCTCATTATTTTGTTCAAAATAAGTTTTTAATTTCGGATGGTTTACAACAGAAATTAGTATTGTTTGAATTTCAATTTGTTCACTTTTAGAGATTGTTCCATTAAAAACATATTGATCTACAACTTCATTAATGTCGTTTTTGGTTTTTATTTTTGATAAAATTTCATGAATTAAGTTTCCATAACCGATTGCCTTACCTTGCTCTGTATCCCATAATAAAGAAGAATTTGCAACAATAGAAATATTATGATTTTTCCAAGAATTTGAAATAAAAACTGTTTGTGTAGTTGTGTTGCTATTTTCTTTTGAAGGAATTGTCACTCGTTTTGGATTCCCAAATGAATAATCTAAAACTTCTGGATTCCATAAATTTTGTGCTTTTAAATAATTTATAAATAAACTTGAAGTATATCTTATTTCACTTTCATTTTTTGTTGGGTTTCTTTTTTCTGAAACTATATACAATTGCTCAACAGCTCTGGTTAAAGCTACATATAAAATATTAAAATTATCTAATTCTAAAGCTTCTTTACGTTCTTGAAACAACTGTTCTCCTTGAGCACCAATATAATTCAGTTTTGCACTATAATTTACTAAAAAAGAGTCTATTGCACTCGTTTCTGGTTGTTTATACCAAACTTTTGGTTTAATTTGATTGTAAATATCAATATCATATGGATAAATTACTATTGGGAATTCCAATCCTTTTGCTTTATGAATTGTCATTATCCTTACGGCGTTTTCAGCCTCAGGAGCTACAATACTTAATTTGTCTTTTTTTAATTCCCAAAGTTCTAGAAAACCGTCTACTGAAGGCTGTTTTTTTTGTTGGTATTCAAAAGCAAAATCTAAAAAGAATTGAATATCTGAATCCGATTCTGAAATCAAATTAAAACTTCTAATTATGTATTCAAAACTTTCGTAAAATGGGGTTTGTAAATATTCTTGGTAGTTAAAAAAGAGGTTATATTCCTTTAATTGATTAAAAAAATCGGTAGTTGCTAAGTCTATAAAACTACTTAAAAATTGATGTTTTGGAGTATTTAATTGTAAATGATTGTATAAAAAATAGAGGACTTTAGCTTTGTATTCTTTATTCAATGGATTGTTAATTATGTTTAAAATACTGATTATAAAATTTACCTTTTCATTATTTTTTAGCAACAAAGTTTCCGAAGAAATTATCTCTATGTTATTTTCCGATAAATAATTTGCAATTGCTATTCCTTGTGCTTTTGTTCTCACCAAAACGCACACTTCATTTTTTTGGAAATCCGTATCTAAATTTTGAATAATTTCTAGTACTTTTTTAGGATACACCAAATCCTTTTCCTCATCATTATTGTCTTTTTCTATAAATGATAGTTGTACAAAACCTCCTATATTATCTGTTGCTTTTTGTGAATTGCCTTCTACATATAAGTTGCTATAATTTTTGTTGGCTAAAAACTTAGAAATAAATTTAAAAAAACCATTGTTAAACTCAATTATTTCTGAATAACTTCTGTAATTTGTATCTAAATTAGACAACTTTTTTTCTACATAAAACGGGTTATTTTCTTTTAGACCTTCCTCCAAAGAAAGCGCAATAAACTGTTCTGGATTTCCGCCTCGCCATCTGTAAATAGATTGTTTTGCATCGCCAACCAATAATAACTGTCCTGTTTCGCCCAATTCGTTTTCAGATGTTAGGGCATTTTCAATTAGTGGAATTAAATTTTTCCATTGTAATTGTGAAGTATCTTGCATTTCATCTAAAAAATAATAACGGAATTTCTCACCCAATCTTTCATAAATAAAAGGGGCTGGTTCATCTTTAATTGTATCACTTATTAACTGATTAAACTCAGAATTTAACAGTATATTATTTTCTTGTTTAATTTCTTGAAGTGCAGTATTAATATAATTTAAAACCGCTAAAGGAATCAAACTTTCAACCAAAATACTATTTAAAATATAGGTTGCATAAACAGCTTCAAATAGTTGTTTTGAAATATAATAAAGCTCAATTAATTGAGGTTTTATAATGTCAATTATGTCTTTTGAAATTGCGCTAGTTTTGGCTGCGTATAAATTTTTATTTTCTTCAATGGTTCTATTTAATCTGCCATCAAATTTTATAACACCTATTTTTTGTTGTCTAAATTTTTGAAGCTTTACAAAATAATTTGGAAACTCTCCTGAATAACCAAACTCATTGAGTTCCAATCCATTTTCTTTAATAATTTCTAATGCTTTTGACCCAATTTCTTCAAATTCCTTCTCAATTTTTTTATTTGCTGCTTGAAGGTTATTCTTTAGTTGTTTAAATTCTTCAATTGAAATATTATTTAAAGCTTTTAAATGGCCGGTGTGGTTTTCATTTAAAATAATTTTTGCAAAATCTTTTAATTCTAATGCAATATCCCAAGATTTATCATCATCTAATTTTTGAATGGCATAATTTACAAGTAAGCTTGTTAGTTCTTTATTTTCACCAATTTTAGAAATTACAACATCAACCGCTTCATTAAGCAAACTTTCGGAATCCATTTCCACATCAAAATTCATTGGTAGTTTTAAATCGTGCGCAAAAGTTCTAATAATTTTATGAGTAAAGCTGTCTATTGTAGTAATGTTAAACGCTCCATAATTTTGTAAAATAACATCTAATATTATTTTTGACCTTTTAAATATGTCATCTTCCGTCAAATTTGTTTCCCCACAAATTATAGAAAGCATGTTATTTATTTCAAAATTTGAAAAAGTTTTTAAATTTTGAATTACACGTTCTTTCATTTCACCAGCAGCTTTGTTGGTAAAAGTAACGGCTAAAATTTGTTGAAATTTAAACGAATTTTCACTCGTTAAAAGAATTTTTAAATATTCTTTCACTAGAGTAAATGTTTTTCCACTTCCAGCAGAAGCGCTATATATCTGGAAATTTTTTGGTTGTTGCATTTATAAAAATTATAAATGCAAGTTAATAAATTTAAAAAGTTTTATAACTGTAATTTATTGAATTTACCTACCATTTCGCCAATTAAACCTTTTCCTACTATTCCACTTAAATCTTCTTTGTGCGTTTAATTTCATTATTACACTAAAAGAATAAAAAACATGCGGAATTAATTGAAAATCTGGAGAATTGTACTTATAACCTGCTTGAGCATTTAATCCTAAAGATTCATTAAACCAAAGATTTGCTCCTAGCCCTGCGTTTACAGTTCCCCCACTTCTTTCAGCAAAAGTATAACCTCCACCTGCATAAATAAAAGGCGTAAAAGGATTCTCAGGATTTAAAAGACTGTATTGTAAATTGCCATCTAGGGCATAATAGGGTATTGCATCTATTTCAATATCACCATATTTAGTTATTTTATTTAATGAAAAAGAAAGATCTATAGAAATTCTGTTTTTCAAATGCCTAGTTACATTAATTCTAGGGGCATTTACATTCCAATGATCTGCTGCATTTGAAATTTCATTAAAAAACCCATCTGGATTTCCTGTTGAAGGGTCTAAACCCGGATGATGTGTAGGATTTAGTGTTGGAAAGTAATCTACGGCATTTATACCTATACCTACAACCCATTTATTAAATTGGTCTTGAGAGTAAGCTGTACTCGCAAAGATTCCATTAATAATGAGCAATAGTAATATATTTTTAAACAATCCGTTTTTCATAGTTCGAGGGGGCTTTGTTGATTACTAATGTTTTATAACGTAAATTATTTTAATAAATTATATTTATTATGGGGTAAATAATTTAACCGCTAAATTAAAATCAAAATTATTGTTTATTTACTTGTTTTATTGCTTTTGTAAAATCTTCTAAATCGGTGTCTTCTAAAACTAAATAGATCGCCTCATCAGCAACCTTTTCTGCATTATCAGTTGGAAATCCTAAACCTACACAAATATTTCTTAAAACACTAGCTTCTTGCATAGACACTTCATTGTCTGCATAAATCATTTTTGCTAAATCATACAAATGTTCTATTCTTTCATCATAACTATGAAATCCTTTAATCGAATATTTATCCGGATTTTCAAGAATTTCTTTATACTTATCTTCTAATATGTGAAATTTTTTAGCTAATCTTTTAAGTAGTTTTTCTTCTCCTTCTGTAATTATAGTATCGGCTAAAGCCAATTTTACAATACTCGCAAAATGCTCAATATTTCTTTTTTGTTCACCACTTAAGTTATAATTCGATATAGACATGCATACATTTTTAAAAGGCAAATATAAATAAACCTAAATAACAATTCCAATTTAAAAAAATAAATATAACATTAATGTTTTAAAGGGTTAACTTTTTTAATTACTTTTTTAAAATCTTCCATATCAGGTTCCTTTAAAAAAAATTTAACAGCCTCTTTTACTATAGCTCGTGCATTTTCAACTGGAAAACCAATACCTACTGCAATTCTATCCATTAAAGATGTTTTATCTATAGTTGGATTTTTATCTAAAAACATCATTTTTGTTAAATCGTATAAATACTCTAAACGCTCTTCATAGCTCAATGGTGAATTTATAGGGTATTTTGTTGGATTTTTTATAATAGCTTTAAACTCACTTTTAGTAATATCCAATCTAATTGCTAATCTCTCTAATAACCTGTGTTCCTCCGAATTTATCTTATTATCAAGCAAAGCAAGTCTAACTATGGAAGCAAAATGCCCTATATTTTGTTCGTGTAACCCTGTTGGGTATAAATCTGAAATAGACATCATAACTTTTAAATTTTAAATTTTGCCACTTAAATTTACGGAATAATTATTATTTATTTTAGATTTTTCTTTAAAATGCTACCTTTGGTCAAAATTTGCAACAATTGAGTAAGCAAAATATTATAAAAAACTACGAACAAATTGTAGAAAATAAACAATTGGTTCAATTACTTCTTAAAGAAAAACAACAAATTCAAATTTCGAATTTGGTTGGATCTTCATTGTCTTTTATTATTTCAGAAAGTTTTAAAAAAGCCGATAAACCGTTCTTATTAATTTTTAATGATAAGGAAGAAGCCGCTTATTATTTAAACGATTTAGAGCAATTTTTGAATGATAAAGATGTGCTTTTTTATCCGGGTTCTTATCGTAGACCTTATCAAATTGAAGAAGTTGACAATGCCAATGTTTTACTACGTTCTGAAGTTTTAAACCGTTTAAATTCTAGAAAAAAACCAGCTGTAATAGTTACCTATCCAGATGCGCTATTTGAACAAGTTGTAACCAAGGCCGAGTTAAACAGAAACACACTTAAAATTGCTGTAAATGACAATCTAAGTTTAGATTTTGTAAACGAAGTATTGTTTGAATATCATTTTAACCGAGTAGATTTTGTTACTGAACCTGGTGAATTTTCGGTTCGTGGTGGTATTATTGATGTGTTTTCCTTCTCGAACGATGAACCTTACAGAATTGAATTTTTTGGGAACGATGTAGATAGTATTAGAACTTTTGATGTAGAAACCCAACTTTCAACCGAAAAGCTAACAAAGATTAGCATAATGCCAAATGTTGAAAACAAAGCGTTGGATGAAAAACGTGATAGTTTTTTAAAATACATTTCCCCTAAAACAGTTGTTTTCACTAAAAATACAGATCTTTTTGCTGATAGACTTAATAAACTATTCTCAAAAGCAGAAGAAGAGTTTAAAAAATTATCAACCGCAATTAATCACGCTACACCTAACGAACTTTTTTGTAATGGAGAACTCATTAAAAATCAATTAAAAGATTTTACTACAGTTGAAATTGTAAATTCTCTTCAAGCTGGAGTTACTGCTAAAACGCAGCAAAAAATTCTACAAAATGGAGAAAATAACGTTCTAATATTTAATACAAAACCACAACCTGCATTTAACAAGCAGTTTAATCTATTAATAGAAAATTTTCATCAGAATACTGAAAAAGGATATACCAATTATTTATTCTGTGATTCGCAAAAACAAGCCGATCGTTTTCATGATATTTTTGATGATGTTGACAAAGAAATTGAATATAAAACAATTGTTTTTCCATTATACCAGGGTTTTATTGATGTAGATAGCAAATTAGTTTGCTATACCGATCATCAAATTTTTGAACGTTATCATAAATTCCGTTTAAAAAATGGTTACGCTAAAAAACAATCTATTAGTTTAAAAGAACTAACCAATCTAGAAATTGGTGATTATGTAACGCATATAGATCACGGTATTGGAAAATTTGGCGGACTTCAAAAAATAGATGTCGAAGGAAAAAAACAGGAAGCCATTAAACTAATTTATGGCGAACGCGATATTTTATATATCAGCATACACTCGCTTCATAAAATTTCAAAATACAATGGAAAAGATGGAAAAGCACCTAAGCTTCATAAATTAGGTTCTAAAGTTTGGAAAAATCTTAAGCAAAAAACCAAATCTCGTATCCGTCATATTGCTTATAATTTAATTGAATTGTATGCAAAACGAAAGTTTCAAAAAGGTTTTCAATACAATCCAGACAGTTATTTACAACACGAACTTGAGGCTAGTTTTTTATATGAAGACACACCAGATCAATCTAGTTCTACTCAAGATGTAAAAAACGATATGGAAAGCGAACAACCAATGGATAGGTTGGTTTGTGGCGATGTTGGTTTTGGAAAAACAGAAATTGCAATTAGAGCTGCTTTTAAAGCTGTAGATAACGGAAAACAAGTGGCCATTTTAGTCCCAACCACCATATTAGCTTTTCAACATTTTAAAACTTTTAGCGAACGTTTAAAAGATTTTCCCGTAACAGTTGAGTATTTAAACCGTTTCAGATCTGCGAAACAACGAAAAGGTGTATTGGAAGGTTTAGAAGATGGTTCAGTTGATATTGTAATTGGGACACATCAATTAACCAATGCAGCCATAAAATATAAAAATTTAGGACTTTTGGTTGTTGATGAAGAACAAAAATTTGGTGTTGCGGTAAAAGACAAATTAAAAACCATAAAAGAAAATATTGACACGTTAACACTTACCGCAACGCCAATTCCAAGAACATTACAGTTTAGTTTAATGGCTGCACGAGATTTATCAGTTATAAGCACTCCTCCACCAAACCGAGTTCCAATTGAAAGTAATGTAATTCGTTTTAATGAAGAAATTATTCGTGATGCAGTTCGTTATGAAATTCAGCGTGGCGGACAAGTTTTTTTTATTCATAATAGAATTGAAAATATAAAAGAAGTTGCTGGTTTATTGCAACGCCTAGTGCCAGATGCTAAAATTGGTATTGGTCACGGACAAATGGACGGCAAAAAGTTAGAAAGTTTAATGCTTGCTTTTATTAATAATGAATTTGATGTGTTGGTTTCAACTACCATTGTTGAAAGTGGTTTAGATGTTCCAAATGCAAATACCATTTTTATTAACAATGCAAATAATTTTGGACTTTCCGATTTACATCAAATGCGTGGAAGAGTTGGTCGTTCAAATAAAAAAGCATTCTGTTATTTTATTACACCACCTTATCATATGATGACAGATGATGCTAGAAAACGAATGGAAGCAATTTCTCTATTTACCGATTTAGGTAGCGGAATTAATATTGCCATGAAAGATCTAGAAATACGCGGAGCTGGTGATTTATTAGGTGGTGAACAAAGTGGTTTTATTAATGATATTGGTTTTGATACGTATCAAAAAATATTGACTGAAACCATTGAAGAATTAAAAGAAAATGAGTTTAAAGACTTGTACAAAGGAGATTCAGATAAGCCGAAACAATATGTAAAAGAGATTCAAATTGATACTGATTTTGAAATATTATTTCCTGATGATTATATCAATGTGATTTCAGAAAGATTGAGTTTATACAACAAATTAGGTGAACTTAAAACCGAAGAAGAACTACAACAATTTGAAGTACAATTAATTGATAGATTTGGAGAACTTCCAATACAAGTAGTAGATTTATTAGACAGTGTTCGTATAAAATGGATTGCCAAAAAATTAGGTATAGAACGCTTAATTTTGAAGAAAAATAGAATGCTTTGTTATTTTGTTTCAGATCAACAAAGTTCTTTTTACCAAACCCCTACTTTTTCGAATGTATTACAGTATGTACAAAAAAATCCTACAAGTTGTGTAATGAAAGAAAAAGAAACCAAAGCTGGTTTACGTTTATTGCTAACTTTTATAAAAATCACATCTGTTAAAAAAGCCTTAGAAACGCTGCAAAAAGTATAAAGTTTGAAAAATCAACATTTAAAAAACATTCTAGAGCTAAATATTGGTGTTGTTTTTATTAGTACATCTGGTGTTTTAGGAAGATCTATTTTATTTCCACCAGAAATAACCATTTGGTGGCGATGTGTTTTTGCAGTTATTTTTATAGGATTGTTTTGTTGGTACAAAAAGTACGATTTAAAAATAAAAAGCAGAAAAGATGCTTTTTCATTAGTATTAAGCGGTTTTCTATTAGGCGCACATTGGGTCACTTATTTTTACGCATTACACCTATCAAGTGTTGCTATTGGAATGCTTTCATTATTTACATATCCTGTAATTACCGCACTTTTAGAACCTATTTTTTTTAAAACAAAATTGAGTAAAAATCAACTAATTTTAAGTGGTTTGGTAGTTGTAGGAATATACTTTCTAACTCCAGAATTGAATTTTGGAAACAGCGATACAAAAGGTGTTTTAATGGGAGTTATTTCAGCTGTTTTTTACGCGCTTAGAAATATACTTACCAAAAGGAATGTCTCGCATTACAATGCTTCCAAAGTTATGTTTTACCAATTAATTGTAGTTCTTTTACTTTTATGGCCTGTTACTATTGATTTTGAATATACAGACACTTCAAACTGGATTAAAATTGTTTCTTTAGCATTAATAACAACTTCCATTGGACATACACTTTTTGTAAATAGTTTTAAAAACTTTACTATTACTGCGGCAAGTATTATGAGCAGTATGAGCCCGATTTACGGAATTATATTTGGAATGCTATTTTTATCTGAAATACCTTCAGCAAGTACTTTTTTTGGAGGTGCCCTTATTTTAACTACAGTTGTTATTGAGAGTTTTCAATCTGCTAAAAAATAGTATTTATTGGTTTATAACTAACCGTCATGCTGAACTTGATTCAGCATCTCATTATTCTGCGCACTATACTTGATGTGAATCTGATTAAGCTCAGGTTAACGAAAAACTCTTTGGAAAAAAGTTTAATTCGTATAAGTATGTACACTAGTATTTGCTACTGGTAAATAATTTACCCCAAACCAACATACTAATAAAACTACAAACGCAAGTGCTAAAATAGTAAGTGCTTGTTTTGTTTTATGACTATGAAAATGGCGGTAATGAATGTAAATTAAATACCCCATCCAAGTTAAAAAGGCCCAAACTTCTTTTGGATCCCAAGTCCAGTAATGTCCCCAAGCTTCTTTTGCCCATAACGCTCCAAAAAGTAATCCTAACGTTAAAAAAGCGAAACCTATATAAACTAAATTATCAGCTAATTTTAAGGTTTCTATGTTGAAGTTTCCTTTATAATTATCGTACCAACCTTTAATAGCAACAATACTAGAAGCTGCTAAAACTGCATAACTAAATAAATACACCAATACATGTGGAATAAACCACGGACTTTGTAGCGCCGGCATTAAGGTTTTTGAATAGGTTTCTGGGTTTAGGTAGTTAATTGCAAGAAACATCCCTGCCATTGCAATACTGTAGGATAAAAACCATTTGTATTTCCAACGAACATAGGTTACAAAACCAATTAACGGTAAAAATGTAGCATACCATAAACGTGTTTCACCCAGTGTTCTCATAGGTGGTCTATCTAATTCTAACCATAATTTAACTACAAAAACAATTAAAACAATCCAACCAAGCACAAACAATACATTTGCAAATTTAAACAGTTGTTGTTTTTTATATGAAATCAATAAAAACAACAATCCTACTATCCAAAGTATAGCTGTAATTGAGCTGTATAAAGGAAAATCTATCCAAGTCATTTTATTGATTTTTAGTTATTTTATTACCCATCCAAAACATATATATAGCTCCTGCAATCATCATAAAAATTCCAATATATATTATTGGGAGCCACGGATCTCTTACAAGCTCTAAAACGCTTAAATCACTCCATTTACCCATTTTATCGTCGTAACTTAACTGATAAATTTTATAGCCCCTAAACTTAAACGGTTTGTTAACTTCTAAAACAGTGCTAATGCGTTCGCCATCTTTGGTTAAAATATCTATATCTGAGCTAAATTTCTTTATTTCAGGAATGGTCATAACCATAGAATACGCATCACTAATTTTTAAAGATTCGTATGAATGACTGAAACTTCCGCTACTAATCCAAGCATTTTGTATGGAATCGTTTTCCGTATTTTTTACTGTAATTTTTGCTGATGGTGGAGCGCCCAATTCATTTACTGGATGATACCTATTTCCAATTCTTGCTGAAGAAGCTAGAAATTCATCAACGGTTACTTCAAAATTCTGAAAATAGTAAGTTTCACCTTTTTCAATTAAGTATAAATTTTTACCATTGTTTTGCGCAATAGTACCTGTTTTATTATCTACCAGCGCCAATTTTGGATGGTATTCTTCAATAATAAAATCTTTTAAATAAAAAGCAAATGGTAATTCTATCTGATTTTTTTGAGCATCGGTTGCAATCCAACTTGGTTTTCCTTCATAAGTATTTATAGATAACCGTTGTAAATCTCCCGTTCCTAGCATACCAGCTGTTAAAGCTAAAAATAAACCGACATGGTTTAATATAAAACCAGCATTAGACCATTTAAATTGTAATATTCTTTTAATAGATATTAAGCCTAAACATGTTAAAAACTGAAATAATATGAGCAAAAAGGCCCAGTTACTTGTAATGTGGTTTAAACCTAAGTTATTAATAAAATTACTTTCTGAAGAAACTTGTGGAATAATTCCCATTATCATAACCAACAAAGTAACTAAACTAATGCTTGAAATAGATGCAGGAACTTTGGTTAGCCACCTTATTACTTGCGTGTTAGAAAACCATTTATACAACACAAATAAAAGAGCTACATAACCTCCCAAAAATATAATATTATAAGGATATGCTATTGTAAATACGGTATCAGAAGTAACAAATACTTCTAAAAAGAAGCCCGTTACCATTAAACCAAAACCTATAAAAAAAGATTCAACGTAACCCCACGGGCTTTCCCAGAGATTACGTTGAATTTTGAAATTATCTTCACTCATACGAGGTCAAATATATATAAAAAATATGTATTAATATTTTGCTTCTCTTGCAGCAGCTTCTTTATCCCATTCTGGAGCTAATTCTTTTAAGAATCTAGCTTTGTCAGCTTCCATTTTTTCCATTGGTAAGCCAATAAATTTTTGAGCATCAGCTTTTGTTTCAATTGCTGGGTAAGGAACATCTCCACTAAATCCTAAAGTCATTAACAATTTTGCTAATTTAATTCTAGTTTCTTGAGTAACATCAATACCTTTTCCAAGAACTCTTCCTAATTCAACAGGAGCATGGAAAGAACCTCCGTGAGATGCTGCGGCATAATCCCAACGCCATTGTCCTAAACGAATTCCGTGTAAGATGTCTTTCATTTGAGCTTCAGTAGCGCCTAATTCCCAAGCTTTACCAGCTTCAACGTGCGCACGTACCAATAAACGTTCTAATTGATCACGGTTTTCGATAATACGATCTTGGTTATCAAATACATTTTTAATTAATTCTTCTTTTTCTTCTCTATGACAAACCTGACAAGAATTAGCAACATTGTTTAAAGGAGATTGAATATGGTGATCTGTAAATTTTTGTCCACCTTCAGTTTTATAAGGCATATGACAATCTGAACAAGAAACACCTCTTTGTCCGTGAATACCCATTTTATATACTTCGTATCCTGGGTGTTGCGCTTTTAACATTGGAGCTTTACTAACTTTGTGAGTCCAATCTACATGACCAACATTGTCGTAATATTTTTCCATATCTTCAACAGTTTGACCTTCATCCCAAGGAAATACTAAATAAGGAATCCCTTTACTATCTGGAAGGTTTTTATTGAAGTAATATTCAGAGTGACATTGTGCACAAACTAATGAACGCATTTCGTTATGAGAAGCTTTAGAAATATCTTTTCCTTGACGAGCAAATGCCTCAATTAAAGCAGGTTGTGTAATGGTTAAATTCATAGATTTTTCATCGTGACAGTTAGCACAACCAATAGGGTTTACCACTTCAGGACCTTTTGCAGACCATTTTCCGCTGTAATATTCGTTTACACCAATTTCATTAATTAAACGTGGCACATCTGGAGATTTACAAGTCCAACAAGTTGCTGGCATTGGTCCATCATCTGGTCCAGTCGGTGCACCAGTACGTAAACTATTTCTTAAATCGTCAATTGCATGTACGTGTCCACGCCCTTGATTGTAATCTTTAGCAAAACCATATCCTGCCCAAAGCACCACTAAACGTGGATCAACTTCTAACATATCAATCATTCCACTACCATTGTATTTAGATAAAAAAGAAGTATCTGCAGTTTTATAATACGATTGAAATTCACGTGGGAAATTTTCTCCCCAAACTTCATTTCTTGGTTCTAATTTATTAATTTTTGTCATTGGAGTATATGCAAATTTAGCCTCCATTTTACGCTCTGTTATTGAAGAAACTAAAAGTCCTAACAAAAACACTATTGCTAATGCTGCAAAAAACAGCATCCAGTTTACCCAAGGTTTTCTTTTATTACTCATCTTTTTTATCTTTTTGATTATCTGATTTATTTAAATATTTGTTTAGCCATTCTGGCACTGTTTCTTGATGTTCTTCGTCTATTTTTCCGTAGTATTTTACAGAAGATAAACTATGTACACTTCCATGTGGTACTTCTTGATGACATTCCCAACATTTACGAGTGGTTCTGTTATCGAAATGGTCGGTAACTGACGCACTTAGTCTGGCATCTGTAACTTGATCTTGATGGCATCTAATACAGTTGCTTTGCACAACCTTAACACCTGCTTCTTTCATTCTAATAACTTCAGGTTCTCCACGAGTTGTAAAAACTGAAGCATGGTACAAACCATCTTTAGCTTTAAAAAGGTATTTTTTGAAAACATTGTCTTGTGGTACATGACAATCGTTACAAGAAGCCCATTCTCTGTGAGAACTATTTTTCCAAGTTGTGTACTGTGGCGTCATTACGTGACAGTTAGCACAGGTTTTTGGGTCGTCTGATAAATACGATATAGCTTTAGATTCAACCATTGCATACAATGAAAGACCAGATATAGCTCCCAATAAAATAATTACGGGTATTCGCCATTGTTTTGGTGGAATAAAAAATCGAAATAGTCTTTTCATATAGTTTCTATTAAATTCAGAAAAAGATTTTAAGACACTATTATCTCTTTTGCTTTTTCATTGTGCAAATTTTATGAAAAAATTAACTTTAAACTATGATTTAAGTCATAGTCTTGAAAAAAATCTCAATTTTTAATAAACTATAATATGGATGTCTTTTAAGGACCTGGATTGGGTTGCAACTCTTGAATGCTGTCTATTTTATTTAAAGTTTCCTCAGAAAGTTCCACATGAATACTTGAAATATTTTCTTGTAGTTGCTGCATTGTAGTTGCTCCAATTATATTTGCGGTAACAAACTCACGTTGGTTTACAAATGCCAATGCCAATTGGGTTAAACTA
The DNA here is from genome assembly GCA_965367745.1 of uncultured Flavobacteriaceae bacterium. Taxonomy (GTDB): domain Bacteria; phylum Bacteroidota; class Bacteroidia; order Flavobacteriales; family Flavobacteriaceae; genus Lutibacter. The sequence continues at coordinate 26,362 of CBDUKG010000012.1, forward strand.
ATATTTAACTCATTGGCTAATTCAGCATATTTTTGTGTTAAAAAATCACATTGCTTACTGCTATATCTGCTATATTGTGAGTATAATTTAATACGTGATTTTTCTGGTAAGTTTCCGTTTAAATATTTACCAGATAATATGCCAAAAGCTAAAGGAGAATATGCTAATAAACCAACCTTTTCTCGCATAGCTACTTCTGCTAAATTAATTTCGAACAGACGGTTTAAAAGTGAATATGCATTTTGAATGGTTTTACAACGTGTTAAATTATTATTGTTACTTTCGGATAAATGACGCATAACTCCCCAAGAAGTTTCGTTTGAGACACCATAATGGCGAATTTTGCCTGCTTTAACATATCCATCTAATGCTTCAATAACCTCTTTAAAATTATCTTCCCACTCTTCATTAACATTGTGTTTATAATTTCTTGTACCAAAAAAGTTTGTTTTTCTCTCAGGCCAATGTAATTGGTATAAATCTATATAGTCGGTTTGTAATCTTTTCAAACTTTTGGATAAAGCATCATCAATTGCATTTTTAGAAAATCCTAAATTTTCTCTTACATACTTAAAAAAATCATTGGGTCCCGATACTTTTGATGCTACCACCAAATCTTCTCTTTTCTGATTTTTTAACCAAGTTCCGATATAACGCTCTGTGCTTCCTTGTGTTTCCTCTTTTGCTGGAACTGAATACATTTCGGCTGTATCAATAAAATTAACACCTTGTTCCACGGCATAATTTAGTTGTTCATGAGCTTCTTTTTCGGTGTTTTGCTCACCGAAAGTCATAGTTCCTAAACAAATTTTACTAACTTTTATATTGGTATTTGGTATATTAGTATATTTCATTTTATTGGTTTAATACCTTTTAGACTTTTCAATTAATTAATTGTAAAAGTAAAAAAAAGAAGGAGATAAAAAAACCGCCTCAGGTTTTGAGGCGGCTACTATTTTTTTGTTGAAATGCGAAGCGTTTTCAATTTCAAACCCTTCAACTTTCAAACGTTTAATTACTTCAATATTGCTTCAATACCTGGTAACGTTTTTCCTTCTAAACTTTCTAACATTGCTCCACCACCAGTTGAAACATAACTTACTTTATCTGCAAATCCAAATTGCTTTACAGCTGCAACAGAGTCTCCCCCACCAACAAGCGAGAATGTTCCGTTTTTAGTAGCATTTGCTATTGAATTTCCTAAAGCAATTGTTCCTCCAGCAAAACTTTCCATTTCAAAAACACCTAAAGGTCCGTTCCAAAGAATTGTTTTAGATTGGTTAACAACTTTATCGAATAATTCTCTAGATTTTGGTCCAGCATCAACACCTTCCCAACCATCAGGAATTTTATCAATATCACAAATTTGTGTATTTGCATCGTTGCTAAAATCATCAGCAGCTATAACATCCACAGGAATATGAACCTGAACTCCTTTTGCTTTTGCTTTTTCCAAAATTTCAAGTGCTAATTCTTGTTTGTCATCTTCACAAATAGAATTTCCAATTTTACCACCTTGTGCTTTAATAAAGGTAAAACTCATACCTCCACCAATAATTAAATGATCAACTTTGTCTAAAATATTTTCAATAACCGTTATTTTTGAAGATACTTTTGCTCCACCTAAAATAGCTAAAACAGGTTTTTCACCTTCTTCTAATATTTTTTTTAGACTCACAATTTCTTGCGCCAATAAAGCTCCAAAACATTTATTTTCTGGAAAAAACTGAGCAATTATTGTTGTTGAAGCATGTGCTCTGTGTGCCGTTCCAAATGCATCGTTTACATATACATCTCCTAATTTAGAAAGTTGTTTCGCAAAATCAACATCTCCTGATTTTTCTTCATTATGAAAACGTAGGTTTTCTAACAATAAAACTTCTCCCATATTTAGTTCTTCAGCCGCTTTTTCAGCAACTTCGCCAACACAATTTGAAGCAAATTTAACGTTAACTCCAATTATTTCGGAAACTTTATCTACAATATGCTTCAAAGAAAATTTATCTTCAGCACCTTTTGGACGTCCTAAATGTGACATTAAAACTACCGCCCCACCATCTTCTAATATTTTTATAATTGTTGGTTTTGCAGCTTCAATTCTAGTTACATCAGTTATATTAAAATTTTCATCTAACGGTACGTTAAAGTCAACACGTATTAACGCTTTTTTTCCTTCAAAATTAATATCTTGTATTGTTTTCATTTTTAAATGTATTTGTTGCGCAAATATAACTCAAATTCGCCTAAATGGAAGACTTTTTTACGAAAGCGATTTCATTTTTAGTTATTTAAAAACGAAACGATTTAAAAATTAAAAAAAAGTTTTACTTTCGCCTTAATGAATTTTTCGAAAATATTAGGTCAAGAGCATTTAAAAAACCATTTGATAAAATCTACAGACAATGGTAGAGTTTCTCATGCACAATTATTTATTGGAAAAGAAGGTGCTGGTGTATTGCCAATGGCTATTGCCTATGCGCAATATATTTTAGTTTCTAACAGTAGTGATCCCGAAATGGCCGCTATTAAATGTGAAAAATTAATGCATCCTGACTTACATTTTGCATTTCCAGTAGCAACAAACGAAAATATTAAAACTAAACCGATAAGCAATGATTTTTTAGAAGAATGGCGTGATTTTTTTAAAAACAAGCCTTATGGGAATTTATTTGAATGGTTGCAATCTATTGGTGTTGAAAATAAACAAGGGCAAATAGGTGTTGACGAAGCAGAACAAATTGTAAAATCTTTAAAACTAAAAAGTTACGAAGGAGGCTTTAAAATAATGATTATTTGGATGGCTGAAAAAATGAACAATTCTGCATCTAACAAATTACTAAAATTATTAGAAGAACCGCCGGAAAAAACGGTATTTTTATTAGTTGCTGAAGATGAACAACAACTAATTACAACTATAAAATCTCGTTGTCAAATTCTTCATTTTCCATTATTATCAAACGAAGTTATAGAGAAAGGCTTGATAGAAAAAGAAGGCACCGATCAACCTATTGCAGCACAAATTGCACATCAGTCAGATGGAAATTATAACAAAGCTTTGCACTTATTGCATAACGACAATGCTGATGAACAATTTGAGCAATGGTTTATAACATGGATTAGAGCAGCATTTAAAGCAAAAGGAAACGCCGCAGTAATTCAGAATTTAATTAGTTGGAGCGAAACAATTGCAAAAAGCGGAAGGGAAACTCAAAAGCGATTTTTAAAATATTGTTTACAGTTTTTTAGACAGGCTATGTTGTTAAATTATAGCGCAGATTCTTTAGTGTTTTTAGAGACGAAAACTCCGGGTTTTAAGTTAGATAATTTTGCACCTTTTATACATAGTGGTAATATTTTAGAAATAACAAAAGAATTAAATGATGCCATTTATCATATTGAACGCAATGGAAATGCAAAAATTATTCTGTTAGATTTATCAATAAAATTAACACGCCTTTTACATACTAAAGAAACCAACTAATTATGTCTATTTTCAATAATAATTCAGCTGAAATATTACTGTTATTATTTTTTATAATAACTTATTTTTTATCTGTTGTTGAAAAAATAGCCGATTGGAAAAACACCATAGCGTATTATACAAATCATTTTAAAAATACCATTCTATATAAAATGATTCCACTATTATTGGTTCAGGTTTTAATTTTTGAAATTGTTACATTAATTCTATTAAGTATAGGTCTTTATTTTTTAGTTTCAGAAAACTCAATTTCTATCGCTAAAATAGGAATGGAAATTTCTGCTCTTACCTTATTACAATTTTTGGTAGGACAACGATTGGCTAAAGATTATCCTGGAGCAATGAACATTGTAGTATACTTTATTTTAAATATTATTGGAATTTATTTATTAACTTAAAATATTGATTATGAATTTATTAGGAATAGGTTCTCGCATTAAGCATGCCGAATTTGGTTTGGGTGTAGTTACCAATGTGACCTCAAAACATTATTGGGTTACTTTTATTGAAAACGGATTAGAAACGATTGATTTAGATAATGATTTTGAAGTTATTGAAGGTGTTGAAGATGAGGTTGATACTATTAGTTTTTACGAAGTAGAAACTACCCTTAAAAATATGCTTAAACAATGGTCTGATATTTCTGAAATTATTCCGATTGGAGATCGTTGGAAAGGTGGAAAAATAATTCTTGAACCTAAAGACACCACTTTAGCAAGTAAAGAAATTCCAATTGATACCTTTTTTCATAAAATTGTTATGGTTAGAGATCGAATAAGAGTAATGGAACAAAAAATAAATTCGAGCAGTTTAGAAGATCAAGACAAGGTAGATTTACAACAATATATTACTCGTATTTATGGAAGTTTAACCACGTTTAATGTGTTGTTTAAAATAAAAGAACAGCAGTTTTCAGGAGCTAAGAGTAAGTAAAAAACAGTTTTATTACTATTAAAAACAAAAGCCTTTAACGTATATTAAAGGCTTTTATTAATTTGATTATCAGTATTTTAATTACTATTCTTTGGTAAAATCCTTATTTAATAATTCTAAAATAGCACTTGTAACATTTAAGTTGTCATCTCCATACATTACAGTTCCATTTCCTGAAGTTCCTAAAACTAAATTTAAACCGTTAGCTTTTGAATAAACCGATACAAAACTATCTACTTTTTTTGTGATAGCTTCGCTTAATTTTTGATTTTCTTGCTGTAATACTTGTCCAGCTTGTTGCTGTCTAGCTTGCAAAGCTTGTTGTTCTTGCTGCAATGCTTGTTCTGTTTCAGCTCTTTTAGAAGCAGACATCTTTTGAGCGTTTTGATAATATTCTTGCACTTTTGTTTGAAAAGGTGCAGAGATACTATCCAATTCTTTTGCCATTACCTCTTGTTTTTCTTTTAAGGTTTCTTCCAAAGCTTTTGTTCCATCGTAATCTTTCATTAAATCTTCAACATTAATGTAAGCAATTTTTGTTTGGTTACAAGATGCAAATACAATTACAAAAGCAATTAATAGTAATTTTTTCATGTTTTTTTAATTTTGTTATATTAAATTCTGCTTGATTTTAAATTGCTGCGAATATATAAACAAAATGCATAGTCCAAAATAAAATATTTAACTATTTGAAATATTTATACTAAAACTAAATAATATAATTAAATATTATTAAAAGTGAACTGTATAGCCTTAATATATCGTCTTTTTAAATTTATTTAAGGATAACTATGATCTGGTCAGCTAAACAGTCGTTAAAAGCGCTTAAAATCAATTTTAGCTGTTTTTTATAATGTAAATTAAAGAAGAATACTCTTTTGAAGCTATTGCTTTTAAATTTGACTTTAAACCAACATAAAATGCTTTTAGGAAATTAGAATTAGATGTTTTGTATTTTTCACTTAACAGTGAAACATAAAAGGAATCAAATTTCATTGGAAGTATTTTTTCAACGTGCATTTGATTTTTTATAAAAAGTTTTTGAATCGCAGTTTTTGAAAAATGCCATAAATGTCTTGGGACATCAAAAGCTGCCCAAAATTGTTTGTAATACAGCGCATCATAACTTTTAAAATTTGGAACTGCAACAATCAAAACTCCATTTGGTTTTAATAGAAATTTTAATTTCGAAATATATGTTTCTAAGTTTGGCACATGTTCTAATACATGCCATAATGTTATAACATCAAATTTTTCTGATTCTAATTGATTAATATCTGTAAAAATTGTTGAATCTGATTTCTTATTAATTTTTGATTCTGTTAAGTTTCTAGCATTTTCATTTGGCTCTACTCCTACAACATTCCAACCATTATTTTTGCAAATTGCTAAAAAATCTCCTGTACCACTTCCAATATCTAACAACGTTTTTTCTGAAGTTTTGAAAGAATTAATTAGCTTTAATTTTTTATTTAAAGCATACTTTTTCACAATTTGATACACTTTGTCTACAATAGATTTCTTAGCATCTGTATGAGAAATATAATCTGAACTTTGATAATACAAATCCAATTCCTCAACTTTTGGTTGTGGAAACGTTTCTAGCATATCGTAATCTGCATTGTACAGTAAATCAAATTTTTTATTTGAAACGGTATAATCTATACAACTTAAATAAGGTGTTTTTTCTGAATTCATTTTAAAGAATTTCTCACAATTTTTATTCAACAAATAAATACGTTCCACGTGGAACATTAAAAACTATCTTCCCATATAAACTAATAAAACGGAAACATCACTTGGTGAAACTCCACTAATCCTGCTCGCTTGAGAAATTGTAATTGGTTTAATTTTGGTTAATTTCTGACGTGCTTCAATTGACAAAGATTTAACCTTAGAATAATCAAAATTAGACGGAATTGCAACATTCTCCAATCTGTTTAATTTATCAGCTTGATTCTTTTCTTTTTCTATATAACCAGCATATTTTACATGAACTTCTGTCTGCTCAATAATTTCTCTATCAATATTATTTTCTAAAATAAATGCAGCAACATCTGGTATTTTTTGAAGGTCATGAAAATCTAATTGTGGTCTTGCAGCAATTTTAAACATCTTCATAGATTGCGAAATTGGCGCCGTTTTATTTGCTTCTAAAATCGGATTAATTACTTCAGGTTTTATACTAGTTTCAATTAAGAACTTTACAAATAAATCTGTTTTTTCCTGTTTTTCAACTACCCTCGTCATGCGCTCTTTTGAAGCTAAACCTAATTCAAAAGATAACGGCGTTAAACGTAAATCCGCATTATCTTGTCTTAATAAAGTTCTATATTCAGCTCTAGAGGTAAACATTCTATAAGGCTCTTCTGTACCTTTTGTAATTAAATCGTCAATTAAAACTCCAATATAAGCTTCGTTTCGTTTTAATATAAAAGGCAATCTATCTTGAACATTTAACGCTGCATTTATACCAGCCATTAAACCTTGGGCTGCAGCTTCTTCATAACCAGTAGTCCCATTAATTTGACCGGCAAAATAAAGATTTTTAATTAACTTAGTCTCTAAGGTGTGCTTCAATTGGGTAGGTGGAAAAAAGTCATATTCAATTGCATAACCATATCTAAAAAACTTTACATTCTCAAAACCGGCTACTTTACGCAAAGCTTTGTCTTGAATATCTTCTGGCAACGAAGTTGAAAAACCATTTACATATACCTCAACGGTATTCCAACCTTCCGGTTCAACAAATAATTGATGACGTTCTTTAGTTGCAAATCTGTCAATTTTATCTTCTATCGAAGGACAATATCTTGGGCCGATGCTTTGTATTCTACCATTAAACATTGGTGAACGATCAAAGCCTGTTCTTAATAAGTCATGCACTTCTTTTGAAGTATAACTCATATGACAAGAACGCTGTTTTTGTAATGGTTCTGTAGAGGCTAAATAAGAAAATTTTTCTGGATTTTCATCACCAGGTTGTTCTATCATCTTAGAATAATCTAAAGATCTGCCATCAACTCTGGGAGGTGTTCCCGTTTTCATTCTTCCAGCTTCAAAACCTACTTTTACCAAATCTTCGGTAATACCAATTGAAGCACTTTCTCCCGCTCTTCCTCCTCCAAAAGTTTTATCACCAATATGAATTAAACCATTTAAAAAAGTTCCTGCCGTTATAATTACAGTCTTGGATTTTATGGTAATTCCTAAAGAGGTTTTAACCCCAATAATTTTATCATCTTCAAATATCAAACCTTTTACCATATCCTGAAAAAAGTCAACTTTTTCAGTTTGCTCTAACATGTTTCTCCAAGTTTCTGCAAAACGCATACGGTCGCTTTGTGCTCTTGGACTCCACATTGCAGGGCCTTTAGATTTATTCAACATTTTAAATTGAATAGCCGTTTCATCAGTTACAATTCCACTATAACCACCCAAAGCATCAATCTCACGTACAATTTGTCCTTTGGCAATTCCGCCCATTGCAGGATTACAACTCATTTGGGCAATATTCTGCAAACTCATTGTAATTAATAATGTATGCGCTCCCATATTTGCGGCAGCAGCAGCAGCTTCTCCCCCGGCGTGACCGCCTCCCACCACTATAACATCGTATTCCGTATTAAACATAAGTTTTGAATTTTGTTCCACGTGGAACGTTAATTATAAATTTAATAAACCCAAGCATTTATCTTCTTCAAATCGCATTTTTAGTTTATCACTTTCAGATTTATCTTTAAAGCCCAAATAGTGTAAAATTCCGTGAATCATAACCCTATTTAGTTCATTATCAATTATTTGACCAAATTTCTGAGCGTTTTCACGCACTCTTTCAACCGAAATAAAAATATCTCCACTTATAAGCTTTCCTAAGGTGTAATCGAAGCTAATAATATCGGTAAATGTATCATGATTTAAAAATTCAACATTCAATTTAAGCAGATAATCATCATCACAAAAAATGTAATTAATCTCTCCTTCAGTAAAACCAAAACTTTCAATACAAGATGAAATCCAGTCTTGAAGTGCTGTTTCATTCTCTAATTTGAAATCTGTTTCGTAGTTAAATTGAATCATTTTTTTGAACTGTTTTAAAATACTCTTGTACTTTAATTTTATAAATTTTGCGCAAAGGTAATGATTGTCTATTTAATATTTCGTTATAATTAAAATACTGATTTTTGAGTTTTAATTTGTCTATATTTCGTTTTTGAAATGATTGTATATTAGTGTCCGATTTTCTTTTTTCATCTTCACCCTGCTCCTTTCTAGCCTTATCAAGTTTTAATAATTCGTATGTTAATTGCTGCATTTTTTCAAGTACACTATTTGTAAAACCTTTTTCTAAAAGCTCCTTTTCTAAAACTTCCATTTGCTTAATTGCATCTCCAGCACCCTCAGATGGTTTTTTACCATCAGCACCCAACATTTCTTTAAGCATTTCTCTCAATTTGGATTGTTCTTTATAAATTTCGAAAAGCTCTTCGTTCATCTGCTCACTATTTTCGTCGCCATCTTTTCCTTCTCCTTTTCCAGTTTTTTCTCCTTGTTTTTCGCCATCCTTTTTATCTCCTGGCTTTTCACCATTTTTCATTCCATCCTTCATTTTTTCAGAAAGTTCTCCTTGCTTTTTAATTATATCTGGTAAACTAAATCCTTGAGAACTTCCTTTACCTTTTCCCATACTTGCAGAAGAATTCATTAAACTTTCTAATAAATTACTAAGTTGATTTGCTAAATTATTAACCGAAGTAATAACAAATTGTTGGTTAGATGAACCTTCCATAAATCTATTGTCCGAAAAATTAGAAAGTGATTCGTCAATATTATATTGTGCATCGCTTACCTCTTTTTGAATTGCTGTACTCATTTTTACCAAACGCAGAGAAAGCATATAAATACTATCGTCTATATGTTCAAAATACTCTTTTAAAACATATTGTTCTTTCAAGTTTTTTGCATATTCTGGATGATTAGCATCAATATTAGAAAAATTACTTAGCAAATCTTCTTGTTGAAAAGAAAACTCGATTAAATTCTCTACTATTTTCCGTAAATCTTCAATATTTTCGTCAATAGATTCTCCTTCTGAAGCTTCCATAGATTGCTCCATAGATTTACTCAATTGCTTCATTTTTTTTGCCGCCGATTTTTGACTTTTTTGAGCTTTTGATTTTGAGCTATCACCTTCAGGATTCTCTTCTTCATTATTTAATTCTTCAAGAGCATCTTGTAAATCTTGATCAATTTCTTCTTTTTCATCTGTTGGATCAGGAAGTTTTAATGGGCTTTTTAAATCGTTATTATCCTTTTTTAACTGGTCAAAATCTTTTTTTATCTCATCAAATTCTTTGTTTATTTCTTTTTGCTTTTCTGGTGTATTTTCTTCATCAGTTCTTTTAGATAATTCTTCTTCTTTTTCAGCAAGATTTTCTAATTTTTCTGCAATCTGATTTGCTTTTTGTTCAACGTAAAAACGTTTAGTAAGTTCTAAAATACGTTCTAAACTTTGTTCGTTACGTTTGTTCTTTTTAGCTATTTCTTTTAATTTATCAACCAAATCTTCCTTCTTAATTTTTTTAGAAAGTTCTTCGAGCTCTTTAAGCATTTCTTCCTGCTCAGCTAATTTTTTGGTTTCTTCAATACGTTTTTTTAATTCCTCTTTTTTTTCAGTTAAAGATTTATCTTCAGGCTGTTCGTTTAAATTCTGTTCTAATTGTTCAGTTTGCTTTTTGAACATTTCTTGATACTGTTCTTGTCGCTTTATAAACTGCTCTAATTTTTTTGAATCGTTCCAATTAACTACAGCTTTCTTTTGAAGTTCATTTTTGAATTTTTCAACTTCCGAATTAGACTGCTTAGATTTTTCAATTGTCTTAGAAATTTCATTAATATTTTCAGCCTGTTCTTTTAATAAATCTTCTTTTAATTCCTTTTCTGTTTTATTATAATAACTGAATATTTTACTTTTAGTTTTTTTACTTCCTTGTACTTTATCGTTATCAAAAACTTCAAAATACATTTCGTAATCTAAGCCTTCTTCAATAGTAATTCCATCTGGGAAAACATAATAAAAATCTGTAAATGAAGATTTTGAAACCTCAATTTTATGTGTTTTAAGCGAAGTTGGATTTGTTTTATCATAATATACTAACTGTAGTTTATTTACAGCGTAATCGTCACTTAATTGTCCAACAAACTGAACTGGACCTCTAGTAATTGAATCAATATCTGATTTAACAATAATTTTTGGAAACTCATCTGAAATAACTCCAATCTCAAAATTTAAAGCTTCATGATTTTTTAACTGCTTGTTTGAAGTAGTTATTTTATAATTTGTAGTGTTATTCAATAGTTTTGTGAAACTAAAAAAATCTTTAGTAGTTTGCTTAAAATTTATTCTTGAATTCTTATCGTAAATAAATGCAACCGTATCTGTTTGATGTGTTTCTAAAAGCCATGAAATAGTAGTTCCTTGTGGAACAATTGCATTTCCGGTGTTTTCAATAACTTCATTACTTCTTCCAGTATAACCAGGGTAATTAAGCACCATTTTTAAGCTTGTAATTACTGGAGTTGCAATTACATTAAGCGAGTATTCTTGAGAAACAACGCCATTAGCTTCAATATAAAAATTAATAGGGTTTTTAACATTTGAAAAACTATATTGAAATTTCCCTAATCCAATATTTTCTAAATAGTAATTTTGATTGTTAAAATGAATGATAGCATCTTCTGGAATAACACTTCCAATAGTTTCAATTTGTAACGAAAATTCGGTTGCTTCAACAACATTTAAAGATTGATTTAATACTTTAAATTCAAATGGCGCTGGAGGTTGGTACGCCGTTTTATAATGTACTACCCTGGAAAAACTATTGTTAAAAATTGTAACATTTCCGGTAACATAAACCAATACCCAAATTAGAATTGGAAGTAATGCATATTTAATATATTTTTTGTTGCTTGAAAAATCAACAGCCTTTTTAAATGGAATTAATTTAAACTCGTTAGATTTTTGCTGAATACTTGCTTCAATCAACTCAGAATTATGTTGCATGCTTTTTAACTGCAACACATTCAATAGCTTATCTTTAATTTCAGGAAAATGTTTACCAATTATTTTTGAAGCTTCTACATCTGATATTCCTTTTTTTATTCCGTAAATTTTAAATATTGGAATAACAATATAGTTAAAAATTAAAGCGAGTTCTACTAGTATAAATAGCCAGAACAACAGTGTTCTAGAAAGTGGTTTTAACCATAAAAAATGTTCAACAAGTAAGGTGAAGATAAAATATAACAAACCTAATGAAAAGAATAATAAAATTCCTTTTATCAGTTCGTTTGTATAATACTTCTTTATAAACTCTTGAAGTTTATGTTGTATGTTATTAAAATTATTCAATTCCCTATTATAAACTATTAAAACGGCTAAAAATAACGAAAATTACGTTAAAACCTGAGTTCTAAGAAATGTTTGTTATTACAGAAGTTTAATTTAATGAGAGTTATAGAAAAAAATCAATAAGTTCAAGTCAGATTTATAGTATTACAATTTTTTCTTTAATAGCATAAATTACAAGTCCAATACGCGATTTTACATCTAATTTTTCGAATAATGATTCCCTATAATTTTCTATAGTTTTAGGACTTAAACACATTACTTCAGCAATTTCTTTATAAGTTCTTTCTGAAACTGTTAATTTTAAAAATTCCAATTCCCGTTCTTTAAGCGTAATGTTTTTTTTCTTTTCTGGCTTATGAATAGAATTTAATAATGTATTTGTGATATTATCAGTGTAATAAAACCCGTTTAAATTTACCTGATTAAGCGCGTGGTGTAAAATATTTGGATGAATATCTTTTAACAAATAACCTTTTGCTCCAGCGCGAAGCATTGCCAAAATAGTAGATTCTTCGCACTCCATAGACAACGCCAACACCTTAATTTCTGGTTTATTATTTTTTAACCAATTTGTAGCTTCAATACCATTCATAATTGGCATTTGAATATCCATTAGAACAATTTCGGGTAATGTATTTTCTTCTGAAATATAATTTACTAATTCTTTTCCATTATTTAAAACAGCCAATACGTTAAATTCTTCAAAGTTTGAAACTAATCCGTTTAGTGCTTGCGAAAACAGTAAATGATCATCTACTATAATTATGTTTATTGGGCTCATTTTGCAATTTATTTGGGACAACTAATATATAATTTTGTTCCTACATTTTCTTCTGATTTTAAATCTATTTTTGCCCCAATCAATTTTCCACGACTTCTAATATTTATTAAACCGATTCCGTGTTGTTTAGAGGTATCATTTATATTAAAACCGATTCCGTTATCTTCAGCTTTAATTTCTAAATTATTTTCATAAAAATTTAAATGAATAGTTAAGGTTGAAGCCTTAGCATACTTTAAGGTATTATTACAAAACTCCTGTAAAATTCTAAATAAAATTATTTCTTTTTCATTGCTTAAATCAAACGTAGTTCCATTTATTTCTAAAGATGCATCAATTACATTTAAACGATTAAAACGTGCCATTTCTAGCTCTAAAGATTCAATTAAACCTTTATTCTTAATGGTTTCCGGATTTAATGATTTTGCCAAGCCACGCAATTCTTCTAAACTTTTACCTACAATTGCACCAGTTTCTTGAATTTTAATTTGTTGCGCTTCTGGCACACTCATTTGCAAAATATTTAATTGCATTTTAGCAACCGACAGTAATTGCCCAATATTATCGTGTATTTCCCAACTAATATTTTTTAAAGCCTGTTCTTGAATTTCTAATTTAGATTTATTGATTTCTTCTTCAAAACGTTTTTTAGTTTCGCGTTGTTCAATTAAAAACGCTGTTTTTTTCTGTTGAAAAAAAGAAAAGAAAAGTACCACAGCAACAACTAGTACCAAAATAACTATTGTTACTACAAAAACTAATATTTGAATTTCTATTTGATTCATAACTTATTTATAATATGCTGCAAAAGTAATGCTATCTATAATTTACAGTAATAACAGTCTTTAAAAGTAAGTTATTAATTAACAAAATAGAAAAATTATACATCAAACTCTTTTTTGCTCACTATAAAACCTGTAATAAAACATCCTGCCATTAACACATTCA
>CBDUKG010000013.1:0-39188 GCA_965367745.1 uncultured Flavobacteriaceae bacterium
ACCTCAAATAATTCTCCACCTTCACATTTAATAGTTTTATGTGGATATTTTAAAATAAGTGCATAATCATGAGTTGCCATTAAAATGGTCTTTCCAGCATTGTGTATTTCGTTTAATACATTCATAACGCCAACAGATGTTGCAGGATCAAGATTTCCAGTTGGCTCATCTGCTAAAATTAAATCTGGGTCATTTAACAAAGCTCTTGCAATTGCAACGCGTTGTTGTTCACCTCCAGAAAGTTGAAAAGCCATTTTAAAACCTTTGGTTTCCATACCTACTTTAGCCAACACTTCATTAATTTTCGACTCTATTTTTGCTGGTTCTTTCCAACCAGTAGCTTTTAAAACAAACTTCAAATTTTCAAATACATTTCTATCATTCAGTAATTTAAAATCCTGAAAAACAATCCCTAACTTCCTCCTTAAAAATGGAATTTCCTTTTCTTTCAAGGTGTTTAAATTAAAACCAACAATACTTCCTGTTCCTTTTTCTAAGTTTAAATCCCCATACAATGTTTTCATTAAACTACTTTTACCACTTCCCGTTTTACCAATTAAATAGACAAACTCACCTGTGTTTATTGTAAGATTTACATTGGATAAAACTAAATTTTCGCGTTGAAAAATTTCAGCATTTTGTAAGGAAAGTATCGCTTCTGACATCTAAAAATGATTTTTAACAAATCTAAATATTTAATTATAATTTTTCAACATCTAAACAACTAATAATTAAATAATTTAAGAATCGTTTAATTAAAATTAAAAATTGGGGAACAGTTTTTGTTATAACATTTTGATAAAAAAACGAATACTCTATGCAATTTCAAAAAAATATTGCGTTATTAGATTATAGTTTTAAACTTTCAATTTTTATTAAAATGAATTATAAAAATAGTGTATTACCTTTCATCATATTTTTTATCTTCGGAACTGTTTTTGCGCAAAAATCTGCCATTTACACAAATCCTCTTAAAGAATATAACCACGCTGTTGAATTGTATCAAAACAAAGCTTATGTTGCAGCCCAACATAAATTTAATGCCTTAAAAAGCGAATTTGATAATGCTTCAGAACTAAAAGCCAATTGCGAATTTTACGCCGCCAATTGTGCCATCGTTTTAGGACAACGTAATTCAGACGATTTAATGCAGCAATTTGTTGATAAATATCCAACAAGTACCAAAAGAAATAGCGCATTTTTAGATGTTGCAAACTATTATTTTAAGGTTGGTAAATATTCCTATGCAGCAAAATGGTATAAAAAGGTAAACACTACTAATTTAACTATAAAACAGGAAGAAACCTATAATTTTAAATATGCCTATTCTTTATTTGCAACTAAGAATTATAGTGAAGCAAAAAATTACTTTTTAAATTTATTAGACTCACAAGAATATGGAGCGCAGGCTAAATATTACTACGGTTTTATAGCTTACAATCAAGATGATTACGAAACTGCCGACAAATATTTAGGGGAAGTTGAAGAAGATACCTCGTTTAAAAAAGATGTTTCCTATTATTTAGCTGATATGAATTTTAAGCTAGGTAAATTTGAACTTGCAATTGAAAAAGGGGAACCATTACTCGAAAAATCTAGAGGTTTAGAACATTCTGAAATTTCTAAAATTGTGGGTGAAAGTTATTTTAACCTTCAAAAATATAATGAAGCAATTCCACATTTAAAAAATTACAAAGGAAAACGCGGCAAATGGAATAATACAGATTATTATTTATTAGGATATTCGTATTACAAACAAAAAGACTTTGAAAATGCCATTAGCAATTTTAATAAAATAATTGATGGAAATAATAGTGTGGCACAAAATGCATACTATCATTTAGCAGAATGTTACTTAAAATTAGAACAAAAAAATGAAGCTTTAAATGCTTTTAGAAACGCAGCTCAAATGAAGTTTGAGCCTGAAATTAAGAAAGATGCTTGGTTAAACTATGCAAAATTAAGTTACGAAATCGGTAATCCATACAAAAGTGTGCCAGAGGTTTTACAAGAATATATAGAATTGTATCCAAATTCAACTCACAAAGAAGAAGTTAACGATTTAATAATTAGCGCATACATTACTTCAAAAGATTATAAAGGTGCCTTAGAATTCTTAAAAAATAAAAAAGGAGCAAAAGAACAAGCATTATTTCAAAAAGTTGCTTTTTATAGAGGTGTCGAGCTTTTTTCTGAAGGTAATTATAAACTAGCAAAAGACAATTTTGAGAATTCTTTAACCGTTTCATCAGATGAATCAATTACGGCTAAAGCTACTTTTTGGAAAGGAGAATCTAATTATAGATTAAATAATTTTAAAGATGCTTTAAGTGATTTTAATAATTTTAAAGGAAACTCCCAAGCTTCTAATACACTAGAATTTGAACATTTAGATTACAATATAGCCTACAGTTATTTCAAACAAAAAGAATATACAAGCGCTACTGATGCCTTTAAAAAATACATCTCTAAAAATACAGATGACGAAATTAGAAAAAACGATAGCTATTTAAGAATTGCAGATGGATATTTTGTAAATAGCAACTACTCTAATGCTATAAATTATTACAACAAAGCTATTGAAACAAATGGAATTGATGGCGATTATGCACAATTTCAAAAAGCAATTTGTTATGGCTTAACTGGTAATGAAAATTTAAAAATTGAAACTTTAAATTCTTTTCTAAATACCCATGCGCGCTCAACTTATAGAGATGATGCTTTTTATGTTTTGGGTAATTCTTATATTAAAAAAGGAGATAATCAACAAGCAATTATAAGTTTCGACAATCTAATTACTACGTATAAAAGAAGCCCATTGGTTTCTAAATCGTTGCTTAAAAAAGGATTAATTTATTACAATGCAGATCAAAGTGAGCAAGCATTAACAACCTATAAATCTGTTGTTAATAGGTTTCCAAATACTGCAGAAGCTAGACAAGCAGTTAAAGATGCGCGTCAAATTTATGTTGATTTAGGAAGAGTTGATGAATATGCACAGTGGATAAAAAATGTTGATTTTGTAAATGTTTCCGATGCCGAATTAGATAACGATATGTACGAATCTGCGGAAAAACAATACTTGCAAAACAACCATAGCAAATCCGTTTCAAGTTTTAAAAAGTACTTGTTAAATTTCCCAAAAGGATTACATGCATTGCAAGCTAATTTCTATTTAGCGCAATCGTTATTTTCTGAAGATAAACATCAAGAAACCATTCCGCATTATAGTTATGTAATAGAGCAACAGCAAAACGAGTTTACAGAAAATGCACTTTCTAGATTGTCGTTGGTGTATTTAGAGAATAATTTGTGGCAAAAAGCAATTCCTGTTTTAGAACGCTTAGAAAAAGAAGCCGATTTACCTCAAAACAGAACATTTGCACAATCAAATTTAATGAAGGGTTATTACGAAAATAAAGAATATAGTAAAGCCGTTACCTACGCAGAGATGGTGTTGAAAAATTCTAAATTAGAAAATCGCGTAAAATCTGATGCACAAATTATAATTGCACGCTCAGCAATTAAAACTAATAATGAAACCAAAGCTAGAAACGCTTATAAGGAAGTTGAAAAGATTGCTTCTGGAGAATTAAAAGCTGAGGCTTTATATTATAGTGCTTATTTTGAAAATAAAGATGGAAGTCATAGAGTTTCCAATCAAATCGTTCAAAAGATTGCATCAGATTATTCAGCATATAAATATTGGGCTGCAAAAGGATTAATAATAATGGCAAACAATTATTTTGAATTAAATGACGCCTACCAAGCAACCTATATTTTAGAAAGTGTAATTAAAAACTTTGCACAATTTGATGATGTAACTGAAGAAGCTAAAACAGCCTTAACTAAAATTAAAACTGAAGCAGCAAAAACAAACGAATCCGTAAAAAATTAAAATAATGACAAGTTTATTCAATACAAACCTCAAACTTTATAAACTTTCAACTTTTAAACTAAAACATATGCGAAAGCTCCTTATAATTACATTATCTATTTTTACAATAAGTACTTCTTTTTCACAAGAAACAAAAGTAGATACCTTAAAAACAGAAGAAATTTTAGTTGTAAAACCCTACTCTCCAAAAATTTCTGATGCGTTTAAAATAAAGTCCAATCCGAGTATAGATACAGCTACTACAATACAAAAAGAAAAAGTGAAATATAGTATTTTTTCAATTCCTGTTGCCTCAACCTTTACACCTTCAAAAGGAAAAGCAAAAGGTGTTAAAAGAGCTCCGAAAGAACGCTTATTTGAAAACTATATTTCCGCAGGTTTTGGAAATTTTACAAGTCCGTTGTTTGAAGCATATTTACATACAGGGGACCCAAGGTATAGTGATTTAGGGATTTTTATAAACCATCATTCTTCCGAAGGTGGTATTAAAGATTTACAATTAAACGATAGTTTTGCAGATACTCGTTTTGATGGATTTTACAAGTTTTTCGACAAATATTACAATTGGCAAATTAATGCAGGCGTACAACGTAAACTCTATAATTATTATGGAACTCGTGTAACTTTTGAAGATGCTATTCTAAATACAATAGATGAAAAACAAATCTATAAAAACATATATTTTGGTGGAAACGTTGATTTTAAAGACTCCTTTTTTAAAGGTGCAACTGCAGAATTGGTGAATTTCTCTGATAATTATAATAGTAACGAGTTCAGATTTAAAATAACACCAAAATTAGAATTTCCAATTTCTACTGAATTAATAAATGCTGAATTTTTAGTTGATTTAGTAAATGGAAAATTCGAACAAAATTATATTACAAACGAAGATATTAAGTATAGTTTTTTAAACTTAGGTGTTAATCCAAATTTTGAAGTTTTACGCGATAACTTAACCGTTAATTTAGGGGCTAAATTGTATTATTCTAGCGATTTAGAAAATAAAACTAATAAATTTTATGCCTACCCAAATGTGACTGCTTCATTTAAACTAATAGATGATGTATTTATTTTGGTTGCTGGTGCTACTGGAGATTTAGTGCAAAATACTTATCAAAATTATGCTACTATAAATCCGTATGTTTCACCAACTTTAAACATACAACAAACGGACAAGCAATACAACGCATTTGCCGGTGCAAAAGGAAAACTGGCTTCAAATATTGGCTATAATTTTAATGTAAGCCATACAAATGAACAAAACAAACCATTGTTTCTGCAAAACTCTTCAAAAACAGATGGCACACAAAATACCACTTATGCATATGAAGCTGGAAACTCTTTTAATGTAATTTACGACAACGTAAAAACACTCGGATTTTTTGGTGAAATAACAATAGATGCTTCAGATGAATTTAATTTTGGAGGTACTATTAATTACAATAATTATACTACCGAAAATGAATTAGAAGCTTGGAATTTACCAGAAATAACAGCAACTATTTCTGCTGATTATCAGAACAAAAAATGGTTTGCTGGTGCAAAATTATTTTATAGTGGAACCACTAAAGATATTGTAACAGAATTTGGAGTCGTAAATATTACTACACCAATTGTTACAAATAAATCTTATATGGATTTAAACTTAAATGGCGGTTATATTTTCTCCGATAGATTAACAGCTTTTGCTAAACTGAACAATGCTCTTGGTGAAAAATACGAGCCTTTTGTAAACTATCAAGTGCAACCTTTACAAGTTTTAGCAGGAATTACTTATAAGTTTGATTTGTAATAGTTAGATATTTTTTGTGTAGTTTTAACATCTTTAAAAACTACATTATGAAAAAACTAACAACTTTATTTTTATGTATTATCATATTTTCTTGTCAAAAAAAAGAAAAAGTAGATAGCATTATTATTAACGCAAACATTTATACCGTAAATACTAATTTTGACAAAGCCGAAGCCTTCGCCATAAAAGAAGGTAACATAATAGATGTTGGATCTTCACTTGAGATACAAGCTAAATATTCACCAACTTTTATAAATGATGTTAAAGGAAAAACAATAATCCCTGGTTTTATTGACGCACATTGTCATTTTTTAGGATTAGGAATGCAACAACAAAAAGTAGATTTGTCAGGCACAAAAAGCTTTGATGAAGTTGTGCAACGTATTGTAGATTTTCAAAAAGAAAAAAACGTTTCTTACATAACAGGTCGTGGCTGGGATCAAAATGACTGGGAAGAAAAAGAATTTCCTACCAAAGATAAATTAGATGAACTTTTTCCGAATACACCTATTGCTGTTAGAAGAATTGACGGACACGCATTATTGGCAAATCAAGCTGCTATAGATTTAGCAAATGTAACTGTAGATTCTTCAGAAGAAGGTGGATTTATTATAAAAAAAGATGGAAAATTAACAGGTATTTTTATTGATAGACCTATGGGGTTAATCAGTTCTAAAATTCCGAAAGCTTCTACGAAAGAAATTGTTCAAGGATTAAAAGATGCAGAAAACATTTGTTTCAATTTAGGATTAACTACAATAGATGATGCAGGTCTTTCAAAAAACGTTATTAAAATAATTGATAGTTTACAACAAGCTGGTGAACTTAAAATGAGAATATACGCAATGGTTTCCGTTAGTGATACTAATATAGATTATTTCACTAAAAATGGAATTATAAAAACTGACCGTTTAAATGTACGCTCTTTTAAAGTGTATTCCGACGGAGCTTTGGGTTCTCGTGGTGCTGCAATGAAAAAATCGTATAGCGATAAGCACAATCATTTTGGTGCCTTGGTAACTCCTTTAGAAGATTTAAAACGTTATGCCGAAAAAATTGCTGCATCAGATTTTCAAATGAATACACACGCCATTGGTGATTCTGCAAATTATGTAATGCTAAAAACCTATAAAGAAGTTTTAAAAGACAAAAAAGACAGACGCTGGAGAATTGAACACGCACAAATTATAGATAAATCTGATTTTAACTATTTCGATAATATTTTACCTTCTGTCCAACCAACACATGCAACTTCCGATATGTATTGGGCAGAAGACAGAATTGGATCAGAACGTATAAAAGGTGCTTACGCCTTTAAAGATTTATTAAACACCTACGGAAAAGTTGCTTTAGGAACCGATTTCCCTGTGGAAAAAGTAAGTCCGTTTTTAACATTTTATGCAGCTGTGGCTCGTAAAGATTTAAACAATTATCCGGAAAATGGTTTTCAAATGGAAAATGCACTTACCAGGGAAGAAACACTAAAAGGAATGACTATTTGGGCGGCCTTTTCTAATTTTGAAGAAAATGAAAAAGGAAGTATTGAGGTTGGGAAAATGGCAGATTTTATTATTTTAAATAAAGATATTATGACTGTAGAAGCCGAGAAAATTCCATTTATTCAAGTTGAAGAAACTTATGTTGGTGGTGAAAGAATGAAATAGTTTTGTTACTAGAATTAGGCAAATTGGCGTCAACTTGAACTTGATTCAGGTTCTCATAATAATAAGAAACAGAAAGATAATTTTGAACATCTATCAAATTCACTTTATCTAAAAAATTTTAATTTTCTTTATTAGATTTATAAATTTTTATAGCATTAATTAATTTTTCTGATAAATTAAATAACCAATTAATTTGTTCAGAAACCAATTGTGTTTCTTTTAATTGAGCCCGCATTTTAGCTGATATTTCAACTCCTTCTTCTATTTCTTTGTCGCGCTTATTCGATAGATGTTCAAAATAATCTTCATACTTTTTTTGAGCAATTTCAACTTCTGAATGTTCCACAACAGTTAGCTTGTTTTTATCTTCAAGTAGTTGTATTGCTAATTTTAAATTCTCAATAATATGACTTACAATAACTTCAAAATGTATTGGCACTAACGTTGTTCTATTATGTCTAATAAACATTCCTAACGCTGTTAACGAAGATAAAAATGTATTATTTAAAGTAATTAATTCATAAATAACAGCAAATTCCTTTTGTTTAGATTTAGGATCTTGGTTCATGCGTTGAAAAGCCGCATTTAAATTTCCAATAGCTAAAAAAGCTTTTTTTCTAGATAGTTTATATACTGTTGGTACTTCTCCTTTTTTATGATAATAAATATCTATTTGTTTTAAAAAATTACAATTCGATTGTATGGTTTCAATAAAATACTCTTGAATGTTTTGAAATTGCCAAGCTGGCCACAAAAAATAAATTGCTCCAAAAGACAAAGCTGCCCCAATTAGAGTATCTATAATTCTAAACTTAACAACCGATAAAATATTAGGATCTAAAATTGCATATACAAAAATTACATTAAGTGTTATAAAAATTGCAGCATTCCTATAATTAGTCTGAATTAAAGAAAAAGCTAGCGGTAACGAAACTATTGCAATAACCCCATAAATTATGGTATTTTGGGTTATAAGAATAATAATTGTAGCAATTGCAGCTCCAATTAATGTACCGATTACTCTATTTATGGAACGTTCTTTTGTTAACCCATAACTTGGACGCATAATTACTATTATTGTAATTAAAATCCAATAAGGATTTTGCATAGAAAAAAGATTTCCTATAAAAAAGCCAACAACAACAATTATTGCTAAACGTAAGGAATGCTTAAAAATAGGTGACTTAAAACTAAAATTTTCTATAATTTTATTTAAATCGTAATCTTGAGGTGTAATAAACCTACTCGCATCTTTTATCCCTAAAATTTTATTGTTTGAAATATAATTACCTAAAACACGCTCTATACCAATAAGGCTTTGAACTTGCTTTTCTTGATAATTTTTAAGATTTATAAGCATTAAAGTCCCTATTCTAGATTTTGGTAAGCCAACTGAAACCCTATAATATTCAATATTTTCTTGAATTTCTTCTAAAATCTCTAAAATCTTAGTAGTTGGTTTTAATGTTGCTTCCTTTCTAATAACTTTTGAAATATGTTCAAGCTGATTTGCTATTTCAAAATTCAACTTTTTAAATACTTCTATTTTTTCTGTATGTTCTATAAAAACTGTATCGAACTGCTCATAATTAACTGGATTTGAGACTGCTAATTCTAAAATTTCAATTAATTCTGAAAACAACAATTGTTGCCGTCTCGTTCTATTAGAAAAACCTGAATTTGTACGTTTACTTAAAATAATTTCTCTTATAGATTCGTGGCTTTCATTTATTTGAGTTTGTAATTCAAACATTTTATGATACAAAACCTCTCTATTAGTTTTGCATACTAATAGCTCTCCTCTTACTTTTAAAAATTCAGAAGTTTTCTCTATTATACTAACAAATAATTGATCTGTTTGGATTTTAGGAAGTAATAATGAGGCAGACATCGATAAAATTAAATACCAAAATCCACCCAATGCAACTAACAATGCATGAGTTAGAAGCGTCATTTGAGAACTATCATAAGCAAAACTTAATGTAATTGCCAACAAACCTGCAAAAGAGATAAGTGAAGCTCTAAATCCAAAAACTGAGAGATAAGAAACCAAAAAAACTACAATACCTAAAGCCGAAACTAACATCCAATTATTATAGGCAATGGCTCCAAATAAAAAAGTTAAGCTAAATGACAAAAAGATAGCCATTAACGTCCCATAAAATTTATGTTTCAAACTTCCTGGAACATCGGTTGGTGAACAAAATAAAACACCTAAAGCAATACTAAAACCTACTGAAATATCATTTAAAACAGCATTAGAAATAAGTATAGGAGTTATCATTGAAAAAGCTAAAACAAAAGCTTTTAAAAAATTAAAACTTTTAATAAATCGATTTAATTTTTCGAACATTTTTATAGATTAGGAAGCAAATTTAACAAGTATTTATTTATTTGATGATTTTATAAAAACAATTATGCATTTTTATAAAAGTTCAACCGTTATAAACTCTTGTTAAATATACCTTAATTGGCATAATATTTGATTTTATTTATTAAATTTACTACTTAAATTTGTATTGAAAATAATTTAAATAGCTCAATTAATTAATATGAAAAACTCCTTAAAAATTACTGCATTACTATTTATCATAGCCACATATACAACAACAATTTACAGCCAATCTAAAAGTAAAAAAAACGCGGTATCTGGTTATGTAAAAGATATAAATGGCAACATAATTAAAGATGTTGTTTTTTTTGTTGACGAAGTTAAAACTAAAACAAAAGTAAATAGCTTTGGATCATATAAGTTAAAAATAAATTCTGAAACTCAAAAAATTAAAGTTTTTTCTTATTCTAGAGGAGTAATAGAAGTTGCCTATGAAGGACAAAAGAAAATTGATTTCATCTACAATAATTACAACCCTGGCAAAACTAAAAAAGTTGTAGAAGCGCTCGATAACGATACTTTTGAATATAAAGATATTTTTGAAATGATTAGAGCTAAAGTACCTGGCGTTAGAGTTCAATCAGACAATACAATTCTTATACGTGGAACAACTTCGTTTAGAGGTAGTACTTCACCATTATTTATAGTTAACGGTTCTCCTGTATCAAGTATTGATAATATTTCACCTCAATTTGTTGATAAAATTTCAGTTCTAAAAGGTCCTGAAACTGCAATTTATGGTGTTAGAGGATCTAATGGTGTTATTCTAATTACCTTGAAGAAAAAAATATAGTGTAGTTTTTTGAGTTTTATCCATAAACACCCATACAAACCTTTTATTCCAGAAAATGCCACAAAATTAATTGTTGGCACGTTACCTCCTCCACGATTTTCTAAAGGAATTTTTAAAAAAGGAGATGTAGATTTTTGCTATGGGAGTATTGACGGACAATTATGGAAAATTTTAGATGAAATTTTTAATTTAAACTTAAAATTTGAAACTTCTGAATTTGCAATTCAACAGCGCAAAGATTTTTTAATAGCTAAAAATATTGGCATTTGTGATATAGTTGAATCTTGTACACGTAAAAAAATTGATGCTTCAGATCTTGGTATGGAAAACATTCAATTAAGAGAATTAATTTATTATTTAAAAAAATTCCCAAAAATAGATACACTGCTTTTAACAGGTGGAAATAGTAAAAACGGTCCCGAATATCATTTAAGAAGACTCCTGAAAAGTTTAAATATTAAATTTGAACCAATTACCTTAGAAACTCCAAGATTTCATCAATTCAATATTAAAAAAAGGACTATAACAAGCATTTCACTTACCGCGCCATCTGGAGCTGCAAACCGCGCAGTTGGTAGCAATCCAGCATATAAATTACTTAAAAGTAAAAACCCTAACTTCAACACATTCGATTTTAGGGTTTTACAATATAAAAAGTTCTTTTAATTGGAATTATTTATGTGAACCATCACAAAAAGGCCCATTTTTAGTTGCTTTACAAGTGCATAAATACTTAGTTTCTGTTTTTTCTGCCGTAAAAACTTGAGGGGCCATCCCTTTTCCTTTATGCTGACCATCACAAAACGGTTGACTTGAAGAAAGTCCACATGTGCACCAAGCGTATTTTTTTCCAGCTTCTAATTCAACCGCCAAAGGATTATCTCCAGCTCTTTTTGGTATTTCCATTGTTTAGTTTTTTTATTTAGTTTTTTAAAGATATCATTCTAAAACTATTTCAACACTATTTTTCAAATTAAATTATTATTCAATATTAAAAAAATACTACTAATTACCTAATGTTAGAAAGATTTAGTACTGAAAAACATAATAAACCAGATTATAAATCTCTATAATTAATAGTATATTTGCCCACTAAAATAAAAATTAATTATGAAGTATTTTATTTCACTAATGCTATTGGTCACTTTTTTTTCTTGTAATAAGGATGATTCTACCAACAGTCTAAACCAAACGGAAGCTGATATTATTCAATATGTTGAAAACAATAATTTAAATGCCCAGAATACAAATTCAGGTGTTCATTATATTATAGAAGAGCAAGGAACTGGAAAAAAAGCAACAAGAGATGGTTATGTTACCTTAACTTACAAAGGCTACCTTTTAGACGGAACCGTATTTGATTTAAGTAAAGAAGAAGGTGTAACACTAGACCTTTTGGCAGTTATTCCTGGTTTTGCAGAAGGAATCACCTATTTTAATGAAGGAGGGAAAGGGAAAATTTTAATTCCACCAAGTTTAGCCTATGGAAATTCAGGTGCTTCAAATATAATTCCTGGAGGAGCTGTTGTTATTTTTGATATTGAAGTAAAATCAGTATTTAATGCGCAAACCGAGGATGACATTTTAGAATACCTTCTAAACAACAATTTGCAAGCCGAACGCACAGATACAGGTGTATATTATATTGTGGAAACATTGGGTGAAGGAGATGAAATAACCGAGAATTCATCTGTAACAGTTAAATATACAGCAACTTTAACTACTGGAATAGAGTTTGACAAAAGCAGTGATACTGGAAGTAATTTCAATCTTCAAAACGTAATACCTGGTTTTGCTGAAGGAATTTCACTTTTTAAAAAAGGCGGAAAAGGAAAACTAATAATACCTCCGAATTTAGCATATGGCAGTAATGGAGTTGTAAATGTAGTTCCAAGAAATGCAATTGTTATTTTTGATTTTGAAATTTTATAAGTTGCCTTTATAAAAAAAGAGGTTGATATATTTAATTATTTCAACCTCTTTTTTTTATCGGATTGTAGCAATAAATTCTGGAATTGAAGCCACTCCATTTTTTGTAAGATAATTTACAAAAGCAGAACCAATAATTGCTCCTTTTGCATTTGAAGTTGCCTGCTTAAAAGTTGCTGAATTAGAAATGCCAAAACCAATAACTTGTGGTGCTTTTAAATGCATTGCTGCTATTCTATCAAAATACGTTTGCTGCGTATTCCCAAAACTAGCTTTTGCACCTGTTACGCCTGCAGAACTAACCATATAAATAAATCCGTTTGAAATACTATCAATAAATTTAATGCGTTCTTCTGAAGTTTGTGGTGTAATTAAAAACACATTTATTAACCCATATTTTTCAAAAATAGCTTTATAATTTTCATTATAATCTTGCACAGGTAAATCAGGAATTATTAAACCATCAATTCCTGTTTCAGCACATTTTTCGCAAAATGCTTCAACACCATATTGCATCATAGGGTTAAAATACCCCATAATAATTAAAGGAATTGAAACTGTTTTTCTTATATCTTTTAATTGGTTGAATAAAACTTCTGAAGTCATCCCATTTTCTAAAGCAGCTGTAGAACTTGCTTGAATGGTAGGTCCATCAGCTAAAGGATCACTAAAAGGCAATCCGATTTCAATAAAATCGACACCACTTTTTTCCAAACTTTCAATAACTGAAACAGTATCATTTAATTTAGGATATCCTGCAGTAAAGTATATAGATAATAACTTTTTATCTTCTTGTAACTTTTTATTTATTCTGTTCATTTTCTACAACTTAAAATATTTAATATATGTATCTAAATCTTTATCACCACGACCAGACAAATTCAAAATAACAATATCATCTTTTTTAAACTTTTTAGTTTTAAAAATCGCTAATGCATGTGAACTTTCAATGGCAGGAATAATTCCTTCCAACTCACACAATTCCAATCCTGCTTCCATTGCCTCTTTATCAGTAACTGAAATAAATTCGGCACGTTTACTTTTGCATAAATGTGCGTGTAAAGGACCAACTCCAGGATAATCTAATCCTGCAGAAATTGAATACGGCTCTGTAATTTGACCATCTTTTGTTTGCATTAACAGCGTTTTACTACCATGAATTATTCCTTCATTCCCTAACACACTTGTTGCAGCACTTTCACCAGAATTTACTCCTAAACCAGCAGCTTCAACCGCGATTAATTTAACTTCTTCATCCAAATAATGATAAAAAGCTCCAGCTGCATTACTTCCTCCGCCAACACAAGCAATTACATAATCTGGGGTTTCATTTCCTTCTTTTTCTTTTAATTGCCATTTCATTTCTTCTGAAATAACAGATTGAAAACGCGCAACCATATCTGGATACGGATGTGGCCCAACAACAGATCCTATAATATAATGTGTATCTACTGGATTGTTAATCCAATCTCTAATCGCTTCATTTGTAGCATCTTTCAGCGTTTTACTCCCTGATAATGCAGGAACAACGGTTGCGCCTAACATTTTCATTCGAGCAACATTTGGAGCCTGGCGAGCTATATCAATTTCCCCCATATAGACAATACACTCAATTCCCATTAAAGCGCAAACTGTAGCAGTTGCAACTCCATGTTGCCCTGCTCCTGTTTCGGCAATAATTCTATTTTTACCTAATCGCTTCGCCATTAAAATTTGCCCAATCGTATTGTTTACTTTGTGAGCACCTGTATGACATAAATCCTCACGCTTTAAGTAAATTTTTGTGTTGTATTTTTCTGACAACCGCTTAGCAAAGTACAACGGTGTTGGTCTTCCAACATATTCTTTTAGTAAGTCATCAAACTCTTTTTTAAAAGAGTCCTCTTGCATTATTTTTAAATAATTCTGACGTAACTCTTCTACATTTGGATATAACATTTCAGGAATATAAGCTCCACCAAACTGTCCGTAATATCCATTTTCATCTACAAAATAACTCATACAAAATTTTGTTTAAATTCTTTAATATCATTTATATTTTTTAACGCTGGTTCAATTTCAAAACCACTATTAATATCAATTCCTAAAAATGCTTTATGTGATATTTTCTTAATCTCACTTACATCAATTTTTGAAATACCTCCACTTAATAAAAATGGAGTTTCACCTTTATATTTATCTAAAACCTGCCAATTAAACTTAACGCCATTTCCTCCATAATCTTTTCCTTTTGTATCGAAAAGTAAAAAATCACAGACTTTTTGATAAGCATCTGTTTTAGAGAAATCAAAATTATTATCTATGGAGAAGGCTTTGAATATTTCAATTGGATGAGATTCTGAAACAAGTTCAGAATGACGTAATTGATTACAATATTCAGGAGATTCATTTCCATGTAATTGGATAGCTTCCAACTTATTTTTTTCAGCTATCTCAATCACGTCATCAATAGCTTCATTCACAAAAACTCCAACTTTTTTTATATCAGAAGGAATTTCAACTTCAGGAAAATTAGAGACAAAACGCTTCGATTTATCATAAAATATAAAGCCCATATAATCTGGCTTTAATTTTATGAGTTCCGAAATATTATCGGCATCGCGCATTCCACAAACTTTAATTTTCATGTTGTTATCCTATTTGATCTATAAATTCTTTACAAGCCTGACCTGGATTTTCAGTTTTCATAAAGTTTTCTCCAATTAAAAATCCTTGAAAACCATATTCTTTCAACCCTGTTATAACTCTTGGATCATTCAACCCGCTTTCTGAAACTTTTATACAAGAGTCAGGGATTTGACTTGCCAACTCAATTGAGTGCTCCAAATCCACTTTAAATGTTTTTAAGTTTCTATTGTTGATTCCAATAATTTTATTGTCTAATTCTATTTTGTCTAGCTCTTCCTTATTATGCACCTCATACAGCACATCCAATCCTAAATCTTCCGCAAGTTTTCCATAATTTTTAAGCTCTTCTTTAGTTAAACATGCGGCAATTAACAAAATAACATCAGCTCCTATTGCCTTAGCTTCAACGATCTGAAAACCATCTACTATAAAATCTTTTCTTAAAATTGGAGTTGTATCTTGAATAGAACGCGCTTTTATTAAATCCAAAATATTTCCTCCAAAAAATTCTGTATCCGTTAAAATTGATTGCGCAGCAACATTTGCATCTAAATATCCATTGGTTACTTCTTCAATTGTTACTTTGTCATTAATAATTCCTTTTGAAGGAGATTGGCGTTTAAATTCAGCGATGATTCCAGTTGAACCAATAGTTAACAAACTCTTTTTTAAAGATAACGGTGTTCTATTGAAGTTTGGACTTTTAACCAAGTTTTCAATTTGAACCTCTTTTCTTAATTGGGCAACTTCTTGCTTTTTATGTGCTATTATTTTATCTAAAATATTCATATATTTAATTATGAATTACTATTTGTTATTTTAATGTGACGCTGAATCAAACCTGCCTGTCGGCAGACAGGTTCAGTATGACGAGTCGCCTAATTATTTATTAACTTTTTTAAACTTTCTTTTGCTTTTAGCCCTAACAATGAATCTTTAGCTTCTTCAAAGGCTGTTTCAAAAGATTTATTTGCATCAAATGTTTTTAAAGCATAGGCTGCATTTGCCAAAACAGCATTATTTTGAGCTTCTGTTCCTTTTCCATCTAAAATTGAAACAAATATTTTAGCAGCTTCTTCAACAGTATCTCCTCCAAATATTTCCGACTGCTCTAATGTTTTTAAACCTAAATCTTGTGGTGAAACTAACTGTTCGTATCCTTTTGTAAAGAGTTTAAAATTACTTGTTAAGGAAATTTCATCATAACCATCTAAACTAAATACAATTCCGTAATTTTTAGAAGTTTCTTGTAATAAATAATTGTAAATACGCGCAACTTCTAAATTGAAAACACCTACTAATTGATTTTGCGGATTACTCGGATTTACCAAAGGCCCCAACATATTAAAAAAAGTTTTAACACCTAATTCTTTTCTTATAGGACCAACTGCTTTCATTGCAGGGTGAAATAAAGGTGCGTGCAAAAAACAAATATTTGCTTTATCAATTTGGCTTTTTAATTCATCTTGATTATTCGTGAAATTATATCCTAAATATTCTAACATATTTGAAGATCCACTTACAGAAGAAACTCCATAATTTCCGTGTTTTGCAACTTTATTACCCGTTCCTGCAACAATAAATGAGGTTAATGTTGAAATATTAAAAGTGTTTTTACCATCACCTCCGGTACCACATAAATCAATCGTATTAAATTCTGATAAATCAATTTTTATAGCTAACTCTAACAATGCTTCTCTAAAACCAGCCAATTCTTTTACTGAAATTGGCCGCATTAAATACACTGTTAAAAAAGATGCCATTTGAGATGCATTATACTTTTCATTTGCCATTTGAATAAGTACTTCTTTAGCTTCAGCTTTAGTCAATTGCTGCTGTTCAAATAATTTGTTTAGTATTGCTTTCATTATTTATTTGCTTCAATAAAGTTTCTAACTAGTTGCTCTCCAATTGGTGTTAAAATAGATTCTGGATGAAACTGCACTGCACTAATTTTGTGTTTTTTATGTTCTAAACTCATAATATCACCAAATTCATCTACAGAAGTAATTTTCAATTCTTCAGGGAAATCGAATTTTGACGCATTCCAAGAATGGTATCTTCCTGCCTCAAATTCTGTTGGAATATTTTTATAGATCTCTGCATCAAAATCTGTAACTTTCATAGTAGTTGCTACACCGTGAAAAACGGTATCTAAATTTTTTAAACTACCTCCAAAAACTTCAGTAATTGCTTGCAAACCTAGACACACTCCAAAAATTGGTTTTTTACCTGCATACATTCTAATTACATCTTTTAAAATTCCTGCTTCATCTGGAATTCCAGGGCCTGGAGATAAAATAATTAAATCGTACAAATTTATGTCTTCAATAGCTATTTCATCATTTCTAAATACAGCCGGGTGTTCTCCTGTTATATCTTCAACCATATGAACAAGATTGTAAGTAAATGAATCGTAATTATCTATTATTATTATTTTCATTTTTTAAATTTTTTCTGCTATTATCAACGCCTTTTTTAAAGCCGCTAATTTATTATTTACTTCTTGTAATTCTCCTTCTTCTGTGGATTTCATTACAATCCCAGCTCCGGCTTGGTAGAATAATGTGTTGTTTTTACTCACAAATGAACGGATTGCAATTGCTAAATTTACAGTGTTGTCCAATCCAATAAAACCAACTGCTCCACCATAAAAACCTCTGGTCTGATTTTCGTATTTATCTATTAATTCCATTGCTTTATATTTTGGAGCTCCACTTAAAGTTCCTGCGGGAAAAGTATCTCCTACAATTTCAATGGCTTTTCCTTTTGGTTTTCCTTGAACTGTTGAAACCAAATGAATTACGTGACTAAAATATTGTACTTCTTTAAAAACATCTACAAAAACATTGCTTGCGTGTTTGCTTAAATCGTTACGTGCTAAATCTACCAACATTACATGCTCGGCAGTTTCTTTTTTATCGTTAGACAGTTTTTCACCTAATAAAATATCTTGAGCCATGTCTCCAGTTCTTCTAAAAGTTCCAGCAATTGGATTGATAACTGCGCTTTCTGCATCAATTTTAATTTGAGCTTCTGGAGAAGAACCCATTAATTTAAAACTCCCATAATCGAAATAAAACAAATATGGTGATGGATTTATAGAACGCAATGCTCTATAAACATTAAACTCGTCTCCCGAAAAAGACTGTTGAAACTGGCGTGATAACACCAATTGAAAAACATCTCCACGTTTACAATGTTGCTTAGCTTTGGTTACATTATTTTTAAAATACTCATCTGTACAATTTGAAGATTCTTTACCTTCAATGCTAAAATTATACAAACCAAAAGTACGTGCATTTATCAATGTTTCTATCTCATGCATTCTAGAGTCTTCACCTTCTTCAACATTTTCAATTAATGTTAATTCATCATTAAAATGATTGATTGCAATAATAAAACGAAAGAAACTAAATTGTAAATCTGGAATTTCTGAAGCAGCTTTTTCAGCTTTTAATTTAATTGTTTCAAAATATTGAATGGAATTATAAGAAATATAACCATAAAATCCGTTGAAAGATTTTATACCTTCATCACAGTTAACCACAACGGTACTTTTATAGGTTTCAAAAATTGAATAAAAATTACGATTAATTTTTATTGAATCTAATTGATTGTTCTTATAACTGTACGTAAAGTTATTTTTATCGGCTTTTAACGTAATTATTGGTTCTGCGCAAATAAACGTATAACTGTCTTCTTTACTGTGATAATCAGAACTTTCTAACAATAAACTATTGGCATATTTATCTCTAATTTTTGAATATAAACCAACCGGTGTAACCGTGTCTGCCAACTGTTTTTTTAAAATTGTGTTAAATTTTAATTTCTTCATAATTTTTAAATAAAAAAGGACTTATCACGAGATAAGTCCTTTTTGTTATATATTGTTTATTAAATATAAGGGATACGTCTCGCTTAATTATTAAGAGAGTTCCACCACCAATTGTTATTTAATATATTTGTCTTCATTTATGGCACAAATTTAGCATACATTTTTAAATGAGCAAATTATTCTATTAAAAATTAATTTATTAAATTTAACAAAACCTTATTTATGAAAATTTCACATAAAATTACCATATTATTTACATTCTTTATAATTGGAACAATTAATTCTCAAGAAAAACTAAAAGGAAATAAAGAAGTAACAACAGAAGATAGAATTATTTCAGATTTTAACAAATTAGAGGTTATAGATAATCTTGATGTTTTCTTAACTTATAATGAAATACAATCTGTAAGTGTAGAAACAGATTCTAACCTGCAAGAAGCTGTTATTACTGAAGTTAATAATGGAGTACTTATAATTAAACTAAGTGATAAAATTGTTAGAAAAAAAGAATTGATGATTCACATTAAAGTTAACAGAGAATTAAAAGAAATAAACAGCTATAATAGTGCTAAAATAATATCTAAAAATTCTTTAGCCATTGATTCTTTAACTATAAATTCTTTTGATAATTCTGATATTGATTTAAAATTAAATTCCAAAATATTACAAATAAACAGTAAAAAATCGAGCGATTTAAAATTAGAAATTTTGAGTAATTATATAAATATTAATGCTATAGAAAATTCAGGTATAAAGGGAACTTTTGACACAAAAGATGCATTATTTACTTTATTAGATAGGGCTTCAATTAACATAGATGGTTCCGCAACCCATGTTGAAATTGAAACTTTAGGAAACACATCCTTTAAAGGGAAAGATTTTAAGTCGGACGAAGCTTTAGTAAACGCAACAAATTCGTCTAATACCTATATAAACGCAAAAAAAACCATAGATATTCGTGCAAAAAACTCGGCTGAAGTTTACCTATATTCTAATCCAAAAATTACAATAACTGAATTTTTTGATAAAGCTTCCCTCCAAAAGAGAGATTAAATTACAACAAACTCAGTATTTGAACAACGATAATTAGCAATACCATTGCGATAGGGTATACTGTTGCATAAGCCACAGATGGGGCATCTGTATCAACTAAATTATCGATAGCTGCCAATCCAGGAGTACTAGTCATGCTTCCTGTTAAAGCACCCAATAAGGTTAGTATATTTAATTTAAAAAATGTTCTGGCTATAATAGTTGTAAGAATCATAGGCACTAAAGTTATTAATATTCCATAAACAAATAACTCCAAACCAAACTCTTGAAAAGTATTAACTAGGCTTGAACCTGCACTTGTTCCAACTGCTGCTAAAAAGAAAAGCAATCCAAACTGACGTAATAATTGATTTGCAGCACCTGTCATAGTCCACATTATAGGTCCTGTTTTACCAGTTCTACCTAATATAAGTGCCACCAATAAAATTCCACCAGTCAGTCCTAAACTAAATGAAAAAGAATTAAAATTGACACTTAATTTACCAACTAAAACTCCTAAAATTATTCCAGCTGCAATTGGTAAAAAGTCGGTATTTGATAGTTTACTTGTATCATCTCCAAAAATACGACTCACATGTTTCATATTTGTTTTATGACACACTACAATTAATTTATCCCCAAATTGTAATTTGGTAGAGGGACTAGGAGATATATTAATACCAGATCTTCTAATTCGTGTAATAGTTGCGTGATAGGTGTCTAGAATGTTTAATTGACCTAATGTTTTTTTAACAACATCTTTATTTGTCACTAAAATAGATCGAATGTCAAAATTAGTATCTAAAGGAATCTCTTGCTGTGTTTCCGAACCAATTAACAATTTAACCCGTTCTAAAGCATCATTTGTACCAACCGCTTTAATTATATCTCCTTTATGAAAAATAATTTCAGGCTCTGGTGCAATTACAATATTGTTATGCATTATTCTTGAAATAACAGCTTTGGTCATGAAGCGAATATTTAATTCGCCATAAGTTTTTCCAATAACATTTTCGTTTTCAACAATAAAGTGTTTTTTAACTATTTCTGGAAAGCCAGAAGATAATTCCTTTTTATATCTTTTCTCTTCATCTTTTAAATTTACCTTTAAAATACGTGGTAAAAAACTAACAAAAAGAATCACTCCAATAACACCAAAAGGATAACCAATACCATAACCAATTGAAGCCAATGGTGATCCAGTTGCATCAATTGCAGCCGCTAATCCGGGAGTACTGGTTAAGGCTCCATTAAGCAACCCAATAACTAAGTTTTTATCTAAACCAAAAAAATAAAAGATTACAAAAGCCATTAAACCTGAACTTCCAATAAGTATTGTTGATAATACCGCCAGTTCTCTTCCATTCATTTTAAAAGATTCGAAAAAACTTGGCCCAGCTTGTATTCCAATAGTAAAAATAAAAAGCACCAACCCAATATATTGAAAGTCTCTAGGAATTTCTACTCCATAATGTCCAAAAACTAATGCTACAAAAATAACAGCAGACACGTCAAGTGAAATACCTTTAATTTTTATTCGACCAATAATAAAACCTATTACTATAATCAAAAATAATACAAAATAACTGTTAGAAAATAATTCCATTAGGTTGATTTTTATAACACAAAATTAACTACTTATTGTAAGTAATTATTTAATATGCATTTTAATTTACGAAATCGATTGCTAAAAAACAATGTTGATTTCAACTAAAAGAGGTTGTCTTAAACTTAAATGTTAACACAACCTCTATTATAATTTATGAAGAATTTTAGTCTAAAGAACCTAAATAACGTTCTGAATCTAATGCCGCCATACAGCCTGTTCCAGCTGCTGTAACAGCCTGTCTGTATTCTTTATCTTGCACATCACCAGCTGCAAAAACACCTGGTAAATTTGTTTTTGTAGATTTACCTTTGGTAATTAGATAACCTGTTTCGTCCATATCTAAAATACTTTTAAATATATCGGTATTTGGCTTATGCCCAATCGCAATAAAAACTCCAGTTACATCAATTACTTCTTTTTCTCCAGTAATATTGTTAAAAGCTCTTACACCTTCAACAACATTTGTCCCTAATACTTCATCAATTTCAGTATTAAATTTTACTTCAATATTTTTAGTTTTATCAACTCTATGTTGCATTGCTTTAGATGCTCTCATATAGTCTTTTCTAACTAAAATGGTAACTTTTTTACAAATATTAGCTAAATATGTTGCTTCTTCAGCAGCCGTATCTCCAGCTCCAACAACAACAACATCTTGTCCTTTGTAAAAGAACCCATCACACGTTGCGCAAGCTGAAACACCTCCACCAATTAAACGTTGTTCACTTTCTATACCTAAGTATTTCGCAGTTGCCCCCGTAGAAATTATAACTGAATTCGCTTCAATTTCAATAGATTCATCAACAATTACTTTATGAATACCACCAACTTCCTTACTAAATTCAACTTTAGTAACCATTCCAAAACGAACTTCTGTTCCAAAGCGTTCTGCTTGATTTTTCAAATCCTCCATCATTGCAGTTCCATCAGTTCCATTTGGGTATCCTGGAAAATTATCAACTTCGGTAGTTGTAGTTAACTGACCACCCATTTGCATTCCAGTGTACATTACTGGTTTTAAATCTGCACGAGCAGCATAAATTGCAGCAGTATAGCCTGCTGGACCAGATCCTATTATTAAGCATTTTATTCTTTCAATTGTATCAGACATCGTAATGTTATTTTATTTTAATGAAACAAATTTATGGCATTATTATTAATAATAAACATCATTGTTTATAATTTTTAATAATGAAAACATAATTATAATTAATAAGTCGATGAAAATCAATTTACCCCTTATATTTGTATAAAAAACATTACTCTTATCATAAAATATGACAACAAATAATATTTATAATTCAATTGAAGATTTTTATACATTTTTAGAGGCTAATAGTGCTGTTCTTATCTATTTTTCAACAAATTCTTGCAGTGTTGGCGAAGCTCTTCAACCAAAAGTTGAAAATTTAATAGCAGATTCATTTCCCAAAATTAAATTTGTTTCAGTTGATTTAAATAGTAATGCAAAAATAGCTGCAAACTTTAATGCATTTGTAGAACCTACAATTCTAATCTTTTTTGAAGGAAAAGAATCCATTAGAAGAAGCCGAAATATTAGCATTTTTGAGTTGGAAG
Source organism: uncultured Flavobacteriaceae bacterium (assembly GCA_965367745.1). Classification (GTDB taxonomy): domain Bacteria; phylum Bacteroidota; class Bacteroidia; order Flavobacteriales; family Flavobacteriaceae; genus Lutibacter. The sequence goes on from CBDUKG010000013.1 coordinate 23,154, forward strand.
AAGCGATTAAAAGACCTTACCAACTTATTTTTGAATAAAACCTTGTAAAATGTATTTTTAGTTTTATATTTGCAGTCCGAAATTATTCGGGGTGTAGCGTAGCCCGGTTATCGCGCCACGTTTGGGACGTGGAGGCCGCAGGTTCGAATCCTGCCACCCCGACAAATTATACTTTATAATTTTAAAGCCTGTAACTAATAATTACAGGCTTTTGTGTTTTATATACTTTAATAAATATAGTTTAGATTTTTTCCAATTTCCTCAAGAAATTGTTTGATTTTTATGTATATTTTTAAAGTTATTTCTCAGTAAAAATTGAATCAAAAAATTTATGAATATCATAAAAATAAGAATGTGATATTTTTTTTCATTTTATATTAAAAAATACTTGCACATATAAAATAAATTAAATTAATTTGCACCCGTTAAAAGCCGATGTAGCTCAGCTGGCTAGAGCAGCTGATTTGTAATCAGCAGGTCGTGGGTTCGAGTCCCTCCATCGGCTCAAAAAAAGAAATCGTCTAAAAATAAATTTTTAGACGATTTTCTTTTTAGTTAAGTTTCTGAACCTCAATTTTATTTTCAATATTCCTTAAACGAATTATTTATTATTTAATCTTAAGTCCGAAAAGTGGTCTTAAAAAACGTATTCTTTTTATTACTAATTCATACAAAGCAAAACAACCTACACCCGTAAATAGAATAATTAATACAAACTTAGCGAAAGTTGGAATGCTCAGAGGTAGAATTAAATAGGAGCCTAAATAAAGAAAAATCATATGAATTATATAAATAGGATATGCTGCTTCACTTAAATAACTTAACGTTTTGCTTGGATGATTTAGGTATCTATAACCAAATCCAAATACTGTAAAAACCCACAAGCAAGATTCAATTGCTTTTAAATAATTTGGTGCAATCAACTCAAAATAAAACAAACGTACCGAAAAAAGCAGTACTGCTAAAATTAGTAATGGCCATTTCCATTTAAGGACTGATTTCCAAAAATAAACCTCACTATAAATCAACATAAAACCAAATAAAAAAGCTAATAAGCCTAAAACAAATCCATGTATTGTCATGGCATACATTTCGTACGATTCAAGTTTTACAATAAATGTTTCAATAACAAAAGATGCTATTATTATTAGAAAACCAAATGGATTTCCAAACAGCCTTTTTATTTTTTCACTAATTGCACTAGTTTCAATTCTTTTTAAATAAAAGAAAAGAGGAGACAACATAATTACATATAAAAATATGTTCCCTAAAAACCATAAATGACTTCTGCTAAGCGTAAAAGAAAAATCTTGATTGTAATAAATTTGCCAAATAAAGATATGAATAGGTACAATGAAAACAATTCCAAATAAAAAAGGAAGTAGTATTCTTTTTGCTCTTTCTGTTATTAATTGTTTCCAATTTCTTTTTTTTATGGCAAAACAAACGCCCATTCCAGAAACAAAAAACAATAACGGAATTCTCCAAACATTTAGCATCGCCATTGGAATCCAAAGAGATTTAAGAGGTTCATCACTTTGAAGAAACCCAATAAATACTCCCCAAGGTTGAAATACAATTGTTATATGATATATTAAAAGTAGCGCAATCGCAATTACTCGTAACCAGTCTATATCGTATCTTCTTAATGATTTAGGCATGATATTTATTTTAATAAATTAGCAATTGTTGGTCTTGTTTTTTCCAAATGACCATAATTCAGTTTTAATCCAAATGGGCCTAAATCCTTATTCAATTGCTCATAAATAGGTTTTACAGTAGCAAAAGGAGCCAAAACAGATTCCAAAGCTGTTGAGCCATAATTGTTTTTTAAATTTCTCTCGGCACCTGCTTTTATTAGAGCTTCAACAATTTCAGTTCGACAATAGAATGCTGAAGTGTGCAACGCAGTAGATCCATCATTACCTGTTAAATTTAGATTTGCACCACCGTTAATTAATGCTTTTGCAACGTCGGTTTTTCCAAATGTTGCCGCAATAATAAGTGGTGTAGAACCATAATCATCTTTTTTATTTAAGTCCGTCCCTGCTTTTATATGTTGCTCTACAACTTTTAGGTTTCCAAGAAAAGTTGCAGTTATAATATCTTCAGCTGGAGCTTTTATTACTGATTTTGAAACCGAAGTTTCAACTTGTTCAATATTTGATTTTTCATTTTTATCTTTACAAGAAATACTGCTAATTAATGTAACTATTAACATTCCAACTATAACTAAACCTTTTAAATTATTTTTAATTGTTTTCATTTTTATCTGTTTTTAAGTTTAACTTTTTACTATGTGTAAATTTCCGATAAACTTTGATGCAGCACTAATCAGTAAAAAAACAAATTGTATAATTTTTAATAAAATGATTGTAAACTATGATGAATGGATATAAACTATGACGCATTTGATATTGAAATTTAAAAATTAGTACTATATGTTGTATCTTTTTCTGAATTGAGATTCAATTACAATAATTCGTATCTTACTTAAAAAATGTCTAATTTCGATTTAAAATTTAATGACGATGTCAGATTTGAAATCTAATGAAATTGATTTTTTAAACCAAGTTTCTCAAATTATTGAGGATAACATTTCAAATGAACAATTTGGGGTTTCAGAACTTGCACATGAAATTGGAATGAGTCGTTCTAATTTACTTCGAAAAATTAAGAAATCAACAAATTTATCGGTAAGTCAGTTTATAAGGCAAATTCGATTAAAAACCGCTATGGATTTGTTAAAACAAGATGCATATACTGTTTCTGAGGTTTCTTACAAAGTCGGTTTTGGCAGTACATCATATTTTATAAAGTGTTTTAGAGAGCACTATGGCTATCCTCCTGGGGAAGTTGACACAAAAAATGTATCTGATAATTACTCTATTCAAACTAACAAATCAACCAAAAAAAGAACTTTTACCATACCTGCCTTAACTGCCATTTTTATTTCATTATCATTAGTTTTATTTATTATTTTTAGACCTATCACTTCAAAAAAATTAAGCTCCAAAAAAACGATAGCTGTTTTGCCTTTTAAAAATGATAGTAATGATTCTACTAATGTATATTTTATTAATGGCGTTATGGAATCTATACTTACAAATCTTCAAAAAATTGAAAATTTAAGAGTTATAAGTAGAACCTCAGTTGAAAAATACAGAAATAGTTCTAAAACAATTCCTGAATTAGCAAAAGAGTTAAATGTGAACTATTTTGTTGAAGGCAGTGGACAAAAAATTGGCGATAAAATTTTATTGAATATTCAATTAATTGAAGCTTCTAGTGACAACCATTTGTGGGCAGAACAATACAATAAACAAATAACAGATATTTTTAAATTACAAAACGACGTTGCTAAAAATATTGCAGATAAAATTGAAGTTATCATTACACCTGAAGAAGAAGAAAGAATTTATAAACTTCCAACACAAAACCCAATTGCATACGATTACTTTTTAAAAGGTAAAGATAATCTACATAAAGAAACTACGGAAGGCTTATTAAAGGCTATTTCTTATTTTAATGAGGCCATTGCACATGATAATAAGTTTGCACGTGCCTACGCCAATATTGCCATTGCATATTATTATTTAGATTTATTTCAGTCCGAAAAACAGCATTCAGCAATACTAAATGAGTATTCTAAAAAGGCGCTATTATTAGATGCTAATCATCCTGAAAGTTTGATTGCAAAAGCGCTTTCTTATATGAATAATTCTGAATATAAAATGGCACTTCCATACTTGGAAAAAGCACTGGAATTCAGTCCAAACTCCGCATCTATAATAAATATATTATCTGATTTTTATACAAGCTATGTGCCAAATACCCAAAAATATCTTGAATATGCTTTAAAAGGTACACAATTAGATATTGCGGCAAACGATTCTATTACCGCCAGTTATATTTATTTACATATAAGTAACGCATTTATACAAACAGGCTTTACAAAAGAAGCCGAAAAAAATATAAATAAATCTTTAGATTATAATCCTGAAAATTTGTTTTCTAATTATGTTAAAGCTTTTATTTTATTCGCAAAAAACAACGATTTACAAAAAACACAAGATCTTTTAATTAAGGAGTTTCAAAAAGATACTACTCGACTAGATCTTATGCAGGAAATTGGGAAAGTTTATTATTATATGCGAGATTATAAAAATTCTTATACATATTACAATAAATTTATAACAATACGTGAAACCCAAAAATTAGGAATTTACAGGCATGAAAACTCTAAAATGGGTTATGTATATTCAAAAATGGGCGAAAAAGCTAAATCTGAAGAACTTTTTAATAGTTATTTTGAATACGCAACGAATGATACGTCTATCTATAAAAATTTAAGTTTAGCAGTTTATTATGCCTATAAAAACGACAAAAAAAGTGCAATTGACCATTTAAGATTATTTACAAAAGAGGATAATTTTCAATATTGGGTATTACTTTTTCTTAAATCAGAACCGCTAATTGATAACATAAAAGACTTACCTGAATTTAAAAAATTATACAAAACCCTTGAATCCAATTTCTGGGAGAATCACAAAATCCTAAGAAAATCACTTGAAGAGAAGGATTTATTAAACTAATTTTATTGCACAAAAAAAGCATCTCAATTGAGATGCTTTTTGCGGTCTGGACGGGACTCGAACCCGCGACCCCCTGCGTGACAGGCAGGTATTCTAACCAGCTGAACTACCAGACCGTTGCTCTTAGCGGATGCAAATATAAGAGTGTTTTTGATATCTACAAAGCTTTTTTAATTTTTTTTATAAAAATTTTCTTCTGCTAATTAAATAAGACAAAAGTATCGCGCTAAACCCTTTATTTATATCTACCGGAACATAGTCTATTTTATATTGCATACATTTCAATTTCAAATCGTTAAAGTATTTAGATATAGAAGCTTTATACTGTTTTTTAACGTTTGAGGCATACATATTAATTTGTTCTCCTGTTTCAACATCTACAAATTTTTTGGGTGAATTTTCAAAATCAAAATTAAATTCTAACTTTTCATCGTATGTGTGAAACAATACCACTTCATGTTTATTGTGTTTCAAATGTCTTAACGCTTCAAACAATTCATGTTCATTTTTAGATGTTTGAAACATATCTGTAAATAAAAAAACTAGCGATCTTCTATGTATTTTTTCTGAAATTTCATGCAATACTTTATAGGTATCTGTAGCTGCTATTGAAGGGTTTTTCAACAACCCTTCTAACTGTGTCAATAACATTCTTCTATGACGTTCACCTCCTTTAGCAGGGGCATAATAATCGTTCTTCTCACTATAAACACTTAACCCAACAGCATCTCGCTGACGCTTTAAAATCTCAATTAAGGCCGCAGACGCAATAGCTGAAAATGCTACTTTTGTTAAATTATCTATAGTTGGTTGCTTAATTATTGGATAATGCATAGAAGCAGAATTGTCGATAACTAAATGACATCGCAAATTTGTTTCTTCTTCGTAGCGTTTTACAAATAATTTTTTTGTTTTTGCATATAATTTCCAGTCAATATGTCGTGTACTTTCTCCCTTATTATATAATCTGTGTTCTGCAAACTCAACTGAAAATCCATGAAACGGACTTTTGTGTATTCCAGTAATAAATCCCTCAACAACCTGATTGGCCAGCAACTCTAAATTATTTAATTCTGAAAGATGTTTTACTGATAAAGTTTCCATAAACTAGTATTCGATTTTACTATTAATTTAAAATAATGAATGCTTTTGTCCGTAATGCAACATTACTAAATCTGCCTAAATATAGTATTTATTGACTTAAAAATAAAAAGCTCAGCATAAATGCCGAGCTTTTGTTAAATTTTATTTGAAGAACATTTTATAAATGTGCATCAATTTTTTGAGCGTATGTTGCTTTTGGAGCAACTCCAACTTGTTTTTCAACAACTTCTCCCCCTTTAAAAACTAACACTGTAGGAATATTTCTAACTCCATATTTAGCTGCAAATTCTTGGTTTGAATCAACATCAACTTTTACAATTGTTGCTTTCCCTTCATATTCAGCTGTTAATTGATCCATTATTGGAGCAACCATTCTACAAGGTCCACACCAAGCTGCCCAAAAATCAACCATTACTGGTTTATCTGATAGTAAAACTACTTCGTTAAAAGTTGCGTCCGTTACTTCTAATGCCATGATATATTTTTTTAATTAATAAATGCTATTAAATCTGTTACAAAAGTAAGCAAATATTTCACCTAAACAATTCATCATATATTACTTTTATTTATGTAACTATTAACAAAAGTAATTCCTATTGATAAAATACTGAAACAACTTGTAATAAACTATTTTTAAATATAGTGCAATTTAGATAATATTACATTTAAAAAACTTCTTTCGCAATTGCTTTAATATTATCAGATTTTCCCATTGAATAAAAATGAACTACAGGTGCCCCTTTAGCTATCAAATCTTTCGACTGCTGAATGGCCCATTCAATTCCTAATGCACGTACTTGCTTATTATCTTTACAAGCATTAATACCTAAAATTAACTCTTCAGGTAAATCTAACCTAAAAATTTGAGGCAATACTTGTTGATGTCTTTTTATTGCTATTGGCTTTATGCCTGGTATTATTGGAATATTAATACCAGCACTGCGTGCTTTTTCAACAAAATTGAAGTATTTCTGGTTGTCAAAAAACATTTGAGTTACCACATAATCTGCTCCTGCATCAACTTTTTCTTTTAACCTACGCAAATCTGCTTCCATACTTGGAGCTTCCAAATGCTTTTCTGGGTAACCAGCGACTCCAATACAAAAATCTGATTTATATGGCGTTTCGATAATTTCGTGTAAATATTTCCCCTGATTTAAATCGTGTATCTGAGCAACCAATTCAGCTGCATAATTATTCCCTCCCAAAGTTGGTATAAAATACTGTTCATGTTTCATAGCGTCTCCACGTAAGGCCATAATATTATCCAAACCTAAATAATGACAGTCTACTAAAACATACTCTGTTTCTTCTTTTGTAAAACCTCCACATAACACATGTGGTATGGCATCAACATTGTATTTATACTTTAACGCAGCACAAATTCCAACAGTTCCAGGGCGCATTCTGGTCATTTTTTGTTCTAATAAACCATTTTCTTTCTTAATATACACAAACTCCTCACGAGAAGTTGTAACATCAATAAATGGTGGTTTAAACTCCATTAAAGGATCTACATTATTATATAAATCCTGAATATTCTGTCCTTTTTGAGGTGGTATAATTTCAAACGAAAACAATGTTTTTCCGTTAGCATTTTTTATATGATCTGTAACTTTCATTTTTTTTACTTTTTGCCTCTAGCAGTTTGCTTTTAAACTTTAGACTTTTACTCCGCCAAATTCGGACTCAACCATTTCTTCATCACTTCCAAGTCCTTATCTTTTCTAAATGCAACACTTTTTAGTTGTTCTTTAGTAATTTTTCCTACTCCAAAATACTTTGCTTTTTCATTTGCAAAATAATATCCCGAAACCGATGCTGCTGGCCACATGGCTAAACTATCTGTTAACTCTACACCAATGGTTTCTTTAACACTTAACAAATCCCAAATAGTCCACTTTTCAGTATGATCTGGACACGCAGGGTACCCCGGCGCAGGACGAATACCTTTATACTCCTCTTTTATTAAATCTTGATTAGACAAAACTTCATTCGAAGCATATCCCCAATATTCTTTACGTACTTTTTCGTGTAAATATTCAGCAAAAGCTTCAGCCAATCTATCAGCTATTGCTTTAATCATAATCGAATTATAATCATCGTGATCTTTTTCAAATTCAGCAGCTAATTCCGCAGTTCCAAAACCTGTAGAAACACAAAATGCTCCCATATAATCTTCAACACCTGTTTCTTTTGGTGCAATAAAATCTGCCAATGCAATATTTGCAATGCCTTCTTTCTTTTTTAATTGTTGACGTAAGGTTACAAATTGAACATTCACGTTTTTTCTATCTGCATCTGCATAGATTTCAATATCATCATTATTTACAGTATTTGCAGGGAAAATTCCAAAAACAGCTTTTGCAGTTAGTAAATTATCATTCAATACTTTTGCAAGCATTAATTTTGCATCATTAAATAAATTTGAAGCAGCTTCACCTACAACTTTATCCGATAAAATTGCTGGATATTTACCCGCTAATTCCCAAGTTCTAAAAAATGGGCTCCAATCTATATAATCCACCAACTTAGATAAATCAAAATCTTCAAAAACTTGAATTCCTTCAAAATTAGGTTTCTTAATTTTTGTTAAATCCCAATCAATTTTAAACTTGTTTTTTCTAGCATCAGCTAAAGAAACATATTCTTTTTTGCTAGATCTGTTTGCAAATCCTTCACGAACCTTTATATAGTCAGCTTTAATATCACCGACATATTTTTGATTGGTTCTTTTATTTAATAAATCCCCAACAACCGTTACCGCTCTTGATGCATCGTGTACATGTACCACCGCATTTTTATATTGCGGGTCAATTTTTACAGCTGTATGGGCTTTTGAAGTAGTTGCACCGCCAATTAACAATGGAACTTCAAAATTTTGCCGTTCCATTTCTTTTGCCAAATACACCATTTCATCTAAACTTGGTGTAATTAAACCGCTCAATCCAATAGCATCTACATTCTCATCTTTCGCTGCTTGAATAATTTTCTCTGGAGCTACCATAACTCCTAAATCTAAAATTTCATAATTATTACAACCCAAAACAACACCCACAATATTTTTACCAATATCGTGCACATCTCCTTTAACTGTTGCTAATAATATTTTTCCATTTGATTGACTTACACCACCTTTATCAAGTTCTATATAAGGCAACAAATAAGCAACTGCTTTTTTCATTACACGAGCAGATTTTACTACTTGTGGTAAAAACATTTTACCCGAACCAAATAAATCTCCAACAACATTCATCCCAATCATTAAATTACCTTCAATAACCTCAATTGGTTTTTCTGCAACTAATCTAGCAGCTTCAACATCTTCAATAATAAATTCATCTAAGCCTTTTACTAATGCATGTGTAATACGATCTTGCAACGGTTTTTCACGCCAAGATAAATCTACTTTACGTTCTTTTGCTGTGCTTACAACACTTTCTGCAAAATCTAATAAGCGTTCGGTTGCGTCATCTCTTCTATCTAAAATTACATCTTCAACATGTTCTAGTAAATCTTTTGGAATTTCATCATAAACTTCTAACATTGTAGGATTTACAATTCCAATATTCATTCCTGCTTTTATTGCATAGTACAAAAACACTGAATGCATTGCTTCTCTAACCGCATTGTTTCCACGGAAAGAAAACGATACATTACTTACACCTCCACTGACGCTTGTATTTGGTAAATTCTCTCGAACCCAACGTGTAGCTTCAATAAAATCTATAGCATTTCGTTTGTGTTCATCCATTCCAGTTGCTACCGGAAATATATTTAAATCGAAAATTATATCTTCGGAAGGAAAGTTGACAATGTCTACCAAAATATCATATGATCGTTTCGCAATTTCTATTCTTCTATCATAATTATCCGCTTGTCCAACTTCATCAAAAGCCATTACAATAACAGCTGCTCCATACATTTTTATCTTTGTTGCGTGCTCAATAAATTGTGCTTCTCCTTCTTTTAAACTGATAGAATTTACCACACATTTTCCTTGAGCCACCTGTAAACCAGCCTCAATAATTTCCCACTTGGAACTATCAATCATAATTGGAACACGAGCAATATCTGGTTCCGCAGCTATAAGGTTCATAAAACGAACCATTGCTTCTTTTCCATCTAACAAACCATCATCCATATTTATGTCGATAATTTGAGCTCCTCCATCAACTTGATCTCTAGCTACTGCTAATGCCTCATCAAATTTTTCATCTTTTATCAATCGTAAAAACTTTCGAGAACCAGCAACATTTGTACGTTCACCAACATTAATAAAATTACTTTCTGGAGTAATTACTAGTGGTTCTAAACCTGATAGTTTTAGGTATTTTTTTTCTGTATTCATTTTATAGTAATGAGATTCTGAAACAAGCCTGTCTAACTCACGCAGGTTCAAAATTACGTAAAATTAAAACTTTTATTCAACCAATCTTGGCTGATATCCTTCTGCAACCTCAGCAATTGCTTTAATATGTGCTGGAGTTGTGCCACAACAACCACCAATTATATTTATCAAATTTTTTTCTAAATATTCTTTAATTTGACTTGCCATCATTTCTGGAGTTTCATCATATTCACCAAAAGCATTTGGTAATCCGGCATTTGGATGTGCTGAAATCCTTAAGTCTGATTTTTGCGCCAACACTTCTAAATGTGGTGTTAATTGACTTGCTCCTAAAGCACAATTAAACCCAACTGTTAATAAAGGAATATGAGATACTGAAATTAAAAAAGCTTCTGCAGTTTGACCTGATAAGGTTCTTCCACTTGCATCCGTAATTGTTCCGCTTAACATTATAGGAATGTTGATTTTTCGCTCTGCTTTTATTTCTTCAATTGCAAATAATGCTGCTTTGGCATTTAACGTATCAAAAACAGTTTCTACCAACAATACATCTACTCCTCCATCAATTAAAGCTTCTGCTTGTTGTTTGTAAGCTTTTCTTAAATCTTCAAAAGTAACTGCTCTAAAACCTGGGTCATTTACGTCTGGAGACATACTTGCAGTTCTATTTGTTGGTCCAATTGAACCAGCTACAAAACGAGGTTTACTTGGATTTTTTTTAGTGAATTCTTCTGCTACTTCTTTGGCAATTTTAGCCGATTCAAAGTTCAATTCATATACAAACTCTTCCATTTCATAATCTGCCATTGCAATGGTTGTAGAAGAAAATGTGTTGGTTTCAATAATATCAGCTCCTGCTTCTAAATACTTTCCATGAATGGTTTTGATAGCTTCAGGTTGTGTAATTGAAAGCATATCATTATTTCCTTTTACCGAAATATGAAAATCCTTAAATTTTTCACCTCTATAATCTTCTTCAGTAAATTTATACTGCTGAATCATAGTTCCCATAGCACCATCGAGTACTAATATTTTATCTTTTAATATGTTGTGAATGTCTTCCATTTTAATTTTTTTACATAAACATAGGAAGTAGTATAAAGAAATACTTTAAAAAGTATTGTTTGTTATCTTCCCTTTATTTTGGTAGAATGTAGCACCTTCTTTTTTAAAGGGTTGCCAAGGCTTCAACAGGTCTATTCCCTCTGCCTTTCTTAATAACTAATTGTATGTTTATGAACTTTCTGCAAATAAACGGCATATTCTTATGAATTACAAACTGCAATTCATATTTATGCCTTTCTATAGTAGTCTTTCAGTTAATTTGTTCAATTGATTGACTTTATCACTAAAATCACCTTTAATTGTTTTTCTAAATTTATTTAAATTTTCAGCCAATTCATCTATATTTTCAGGAATTACTTCTTCAAAAAATTGACGTAAACGTTTTGCTAAAGTTGGTGATTTTCCGTTGGTTGAAATTGCAATTTTAATATTGCCTTTTGTAACAATTCCGCCTAAATAGAAATCGCATAAACTTGGAGTATCGGCAACATTTACAATAATATTATTGGCTTTACAATCTGCATAAATTTGTTTATTAATTTCTAAATTATTTGTCGCTGCTATTACTAATTGTTTGTTTTTTAAAGCCAATTTATTATAAGGTGCTTTTAATAATGAAACTTGGTATTTATTTGCAAGACTCAAAAAATCTTCATCAAAATCTTTTGAAACTACTAATACAGTTGCATTAGGGCTCGATTTTAATAAAAAACTTAATTTTTCTAAAGCTACAGTACCTCCTCCAACAATTAATATATTTAATACATTAGCCTTTAAAAAAATTGGATATAATTCGTTTTGATTCATTTTTCTTTTATAAAATAAGGTTAAGCACTTATCGATTTATAACTTTCATAAAATGTACGCAATTTTGAACTTTCCTTCACAACTTCACCTATAACAATTATAGCTGGAGAGGATAATTGCTTTTGAAGAACAACCTCTTCAATAGAATTAATAGTCCCTAAACCAATTTTTTCACTAACTGTAGTTCCATTTTGAATAATTGCTGTTGGTATTTCCGATTTATTGAACTTTTTAAAAATGGAAACAATTTCATTCAACTTACTCATTCCCATTAAAATAACAACAGTTGCAGTAGATTGCGCTGCTAAATAAACATCGGTAGAAAGTTTTCTTTCTGATGTTGTTCCTGTAATTACCCAAAAACTTTCAGCAACACCCCTTTTTGTTAATGAAATTCCTTGACTAGCAGGTACCGCCATTGAAGATGAAATTCCAGAAATCACTTCTGTTTCTATACCAAACGATTCGATATAATCGATTTCTTCTGAACCTCTACCAAAAATAAAAGGATCGCCACCTTTTAAACGAACTGCGTTGCCATATTCAAAAGTATTTTTAACAATTAACTCGTTAATTTCATCCTGAGAAAAACTGTGCATTCCTTTGCGTTTTCCAACAAAAATCTTTTTTGCTGAAGGTGCATATTCCAACAATTCTCTATTTATCAAAGCATCATACAAAATAACTTTTGCACTTTGCAAAGCTTTTACACCTTTTACCGTTATTAAATCTGGATCTCCCGGACCTGCACCAATTAAAGTTACTTTTTTAGCTATTTTAGTTTTCATTACTTACAGTTTTAGTTCTATAATCGTTTACTTTTTTATAAAAAAACTGCGCTTCATCCAAATATTTTTGAGCAAATTCAACTGTTGGTTCATTGTTTTTTAATTGATAAATAAATGTTGAAAATGGAATACCCAAATCAATTTCATTTCCAAATACTTCATCAAACTGTGAAATAATTCCAACGTGTGTATTTGTTTTCTTTCCTTCGGAAGTTAATAAGGCTTTTGCTGTATTTACAATACTCGAATAGGTGTAATAAATACTATCTGAAAACTGATTTAATTTTAATGATTCTGAAGCATTTTCTAATTTCTCTTCGCTTTCTAACAATAATGTTGCAATTAAATCTATAACAACACCTGCACATTCTCCAACACCAACTGCTTTTTCATACGCTTGCTCGCTTCCCCAATCTATAAAATCGCTTTGTTCTAAATTTGTGGTATCTGCTAAAGGTTTTAGTAAATTATAAAAATAACGTTCTCCCTGTCTGTCATAATAATTGATAAAACTTTCATCAGCCGTAACATTAGCTTCATAATCATTTAAAATTGAACGCAACGCATTTGGTCCACGTTTACTTGGAATTTTCAACACTTTATCGGCGATTCTCCCTTTTCCATCTCCCAAAACACTGCCTCCTAACAATACCTGTAATGCTGGAGCAACTAAATTTCCAGATTTTATTGACATTCCTTGAAAACCAATATGCGCCATTGTATGCTGTCCACAAGAATTCATACAACCACTAATTTTTATAGTAATATCTTTATTATTAGCATATTGCGGAAACTCAGTTTTTAAAACTCTTTCTAATTCTACAGAAATTCCAGTACTACTCGCAATCCCTAAATTACATGTGTCTGTTCCAGGGCACGAAGTAATATCTAAGGTACTATTGTACCCTATAGTTGCAAATCCTAACTTGTTTAATTCGTTATAGAAAAATGGTAGTAATTCATTTTTCACATGACGAATTAATATATTCTGACGGAGTGTTAAACGAATCTCATTACCTGCATACTTTTTAAGTAAATCTGCTAAGATTCTTGCTTTATCAGAATAAAAATCTCCTAAATGTACTTTTATACCAATAGCACAAAAGCCCTCTTGTTTTTGCTCTATTACGTTGGTCTTTTTCCACAATTCAAAAGCATTTTTATCTTGAATTTCTACTGAAGGAATTTCAATATTTGAAAGTTCAATTGTATTATCAAATTTTGAAGTATCTATTGGAAACGAAGTTACAGACAATGCTTTTTGCTCTTCTTCAACTAATTTTATAAAAGCTTCAAAACCTATATCTTTTATTAAAAATTTTAAACGTGCTTTAGCTCTTTTAGAACGTTCTCCATATCTATCAAAAACACGTAAAACAGCTTCTGTAATTGGAATAATTTTATCAGCTTCAATAAATTCAAACATTGTATCGGCCAAACGAGCTTGAGAACCTAAACCACCAGCGACCATCACTTTAAATCCGATTACACCATCCTTAATTTTAGCGATAAACCCTAAATCGTGCATAAAACTTAGTGCAGTATCTTCATCTGTTCCAGAAAAAGAAATTTTAAACTTTCTGCCCAATTCCTGACAAATAGGGTTTCTTAAAAAGAATTCAAAAACTGAATGCGCATAGGGTGAAACATCAAAAGGTTCGTTTTTATCAATTCCGGCAGTTTCACTTGCAGTCACATTTCTAACTGCGTTTCCACAAGCTTCACGTAATGTAATATCATCTTTTTCTAATTCAGCCCAAAGCTCAGGTGTTCTATCTAAACTTACGTGGTGAATTTGAATATCTTGACGTGTTGTAATGTGCAATCTCCCTCTCGAATATTCATCAGAAACATTGGCAATTCTATGCAGTTGTTCGCTTGTTAATTTACCGTAAGGCAACTTAATACGAATCATTTGAACACCAAACTGACGTTGCCCATAAACACCTCTTGCAAGACGTAAACTTCTAAAACGTGCCTCGTCAATTTCTCCGTTATAAAACTGTTGAATCTTTTTTTCTAGGTCAATAATATCCCTCTCGACGATCGGATTTTCGATCTCGCTTCTAAAGCTTTGCATGCTATTTGATTTTTTTAGTTAGTAATAATAGTTTCCCTAGTTCATAAGGAAATATGAGCTTTAATAAATTATATGTAATTGATTTTTTTCTCTATAGTTATTCTATAAATCCAACACCGGCAGTGTTATTAGTTTGTGGATCAATCAAAATAAAAGATCCGTTAGTTCTATGTTCTTTAAAGGCATCTAAAAAGATTGGCTTGTTCAGTTGAAATGAAACAGCCGCAATATCATTCATTTTTAAACTATCAACTCCTGTTTCAACTCCAGAATAATCTGGATTAATTTTATTATGGATAGCATCAACTTTGGCTAGTACTTTATTTACGCCATGCTGCAACACATATTTAGAACCAGCTCTTAAATTATCATTGTCCATCCAAGTAACAGTTGCTGTAAATTTCTTTTCAATTTTTGGCAATTCGTTTTCCTTTACAATCATATCACCTCTGCTTACATTTACATCGTTTTCTAAAGTAACCGTTACCGAAGACCTGCGAGCAGCAGTTTGATATTTTTTATCATAAAAGAAAATTTCTTTAATTTTAGATTTGGTTTTTGATGGTAAAATAACCACTTCGTCACCAACATTTAATTCGCCTCCATATACCTTACCTGCATATCCTCTAAAATCGTGATACTCTTCAGTTTTTGGACGAATTACATATTGCACTGGAAAACGTACTTTACCTAAATTATAAATATCCTGAGTATCAATCTCTTCTAAATGTTGTAATAAAGTTTTGCCCTTAAACCATATCATATTTGTAGAATGTTCAACTACATTATCACCTTTTAAAGCACTTACAGGAATAAACGTAATGTTCTGATCTTCATAATCACTTTTATCTACTACCTTTTGAAAATCAGCTTTAATTTCGTTGTATCTTTCTTCAGAAAAATCAACTAAATCCATTTTATTTACTGCTACAATTACATTTTTAATTCTCAATAAGTTATTAATGAAAAAATGACGATAAGTTTGTTCAATAACACCATGACGTGCATCTATTAAAACAATTCCAACTTGCGATGTAGAAGCTCCTGTTACCATATTACGGGTATATTCCACGTGACCTGGAGTATCGGCAATTATATAACTTTTTGTAGCTGTTGAAAAATAAATATGAGCTACATCAATAGTGATTCCTTGTTCTCTTTCTGCCACTAAACCATCAGTTGCTAGAGAAAAATCTAAATAATCGTATCCTTTTTGTTTGGAACTGCGTTCAATGGCTTCTAATT
>CBDUKG010000014.1:0-35777 GCA_965367745.1 uncultured Flavobacteriaceae bacterium
TTTTTTGAACACGCACCAATAGCATTATTAATTGAAGATTTTTCTGAAGTTAAAAATTATATTAATTCAATTATTAAACAAAAAAACACCAATCTAAAAGCATATATTAAAAATAATCCAACAATAATTTCTAAACTAATTCCATTAGTACACATTAAAGATGTAAATGCAAAGGCCGTTAACCTATACAACGCTAAAAATAAAAAGGATTTAATAAATAATATTGCAGCTGCTTTTACAGAAAAATCAGGTAAACAGTTTAGTAAATTAATAATAGATATTTTATCCGGTGTTAAGGAAACAGAAATTGAGTCCACTAACAAAACTTTTGATGGTGAAGAATTTAATGCACTTATTAAGTTTAATTTAATTGAAAGCTCTCAAGGAAAGCTCGATAATGTAATTGTATCCATTGAGAACATAACAAAAAAGGTAGCAGCACGTAAAGCCTTAATAAATAGCGAAAATAGGTATAAAGAATCTGAAATCATTGCAAAAATAGGAAGTTGGTTTTACGATTTTAAAACTAAAGAAACTGAATGTACTAATGAAATTTTTAGAATAATTGAGGAAATACCTGACAAAGAAAAAATAAGTATTGATTATTTTCTTTCTTTTGTACATCCAGAGGATAGGCAAAAAGTTAATAATTATAATATAAGAGATTTACTAAATAATTCAAATCAAGATTTAAGATACCGAATTATATCAAAAAATGGCACTCTTAAATATATTCTCGAAAAAAGAAGTATTGTTTTTGAAAAAAATAAAATTTCAAGAATTATTGGAATTGCTCAAGATATAACAACAAATGTAATTTCTGAACAAAAGCTAACTACCACAAAAAATTTACTTTCTAATACAATATCTAGTATTAAAGATGGATTTGTAATTTTAGATAAAAATTCTAATTATTTGTACACCAACAAACAAGCCGCTAACCTATTAGGCGAAACTACTACTGATCTTATTGGACAAAATATTTGGAATAAATTTCCAGAAAAAGAAGGTGATCTTTTTTATGATGAATACCAAAATGCCTTAAAAACAAAAAAACCAGTAAGTTTTGAAAACTATTTTGCTCCTTGGAATAAATGGTTTGAGAATAGAATTATTCCATCTAAAAATGAAATGCTTATTATTTTTCAGGAAATTACTGATAAAAAAATATCTGAAAATAAAATAAAAGAGGCTTATAATATTATAAATAAAAGCCCCTCTATTGCAATTTTATGTAAAAATGAATATAATTTTCCTGTATTATTTGCTTCAGAAAATTCTAAAAAATTATTTGGTTATACACAAGATGAGTTTTTAACAGGGAAAATAAAAGTGCATGAGTTGGTTTATCCTGAAGATTTGCAAGCAGTTCGAACTAAAATATTTAAAAAAATTAAGCAAAAAAAAACAAAAGGCTTTAAAGCAAAACCCTTTAGAATAATAACAAAAAAAGCTGAAATTAAATGGATTGATACTAGGTTTGATTTTACAAAAGATACTGCTAAAAATATTACTCATATTCAAGCAATTGTAGAGGATATAACCGATAAAAAAAGAACAGAAGATTTATTTTATGAAAGTAATCAACGGTTGCAAAATCAATTTGAAAATACACCTTTAGCTTCAATTATATGGGATTCCAATTTTAACGTAATTAAATGGAATAATGCTGCCGAAAGTATTTTTGAATATACAGCAAAAGAAGCCATTGGTAAACATATTAGAGATTTAATAATACCAAAAAGTGATGTTTCTGAAATTGACAAAATTTGGGAGGCATTATTAAAGCAAAAAGGCGGATTTAGAAATACTAATAAAAACATTACAAAAAGTGGTAAAGAAATTATTTGTAATTGGTATAATGTAACCTTAAAAGATAGTAAAGGCAATATAACTGGTGTAGCATCTATGGGTAACGATATTACCGAAAGAACACAAGCAAAAAAGCTTTTAGAAAAGTCTGAAAAAAAATATCGCGATATTTTCGAAAAATCAATAGATGCGGTTTTAATTATTAAAGATGGTGTTTTTACCGATTGTAACGAAGCGACTTTAAATATATTTGGATATCCAGATAAGAAATCTGTATTAAAATTGCACCCTTCAGAAATATCACCCATAATACAACCCAATGGCGAAAATTCATTTAAAGAAGCAGAAAAAGTAATGAAAATAGCTCTAGATAGAGGAAGTACTCGATTTAGATGGTATCATAAAACAAAAAGCGGGCACGTTTTTCCTGCAGAAGTTTCATTAACAAAAATTGAAGAGAGTGATAATAAAACAAGAATCCATGCGGTTGTTAAAGACATTACAGAAAGAGTAAAAAAGGAAGAAATAGAAACCGTTTTATACAATATTTCAAAAGCAGCTTTAACAATTGATGATTTTAATGAATTTAGTACTTTCATAAAAAACCAATTACATAAAATTATAGATACTACCAATTTCTATATTGCTTTGTATAATAAACAAAAGGACAGTATAATTTTACCTTTTGTAATAGATGAAAAAGATGATACAGCAGAGTTTTCGGCTCATAAATCGCTAACTGGCTATGTTATAAAAACGAAAAAACCTTTGCTTGTAAATGCCGATTATCACCTTAATCTAATTGAAAAAGGCATTGTAAATATGGTAGGGAAACCTACAAAAATATGGGCTGGTGTACCCCTAAAAACACAAACCGAGGTATTTGGAGCCATAGTTGTGCAAAGTTATACAGACGCAGAGGCATATAATCAAAATGATTTACAATTATTAGAATTTGTTGCAAATCAGATTAGTATTGCAATTCAAAAAAATAATGCCGCAAACGATTTAAAAAAAGCCCTTGTTAAAGCGCAAGAATCTGACAAGTTAAAATCAGCTTTTTTAGCAAATATGAGTCATGAAATTAGAACTCCAATGAACGGTATTATCGGCTTTTCTGAATTGTATTTAAATTCAGATCTATCAGAAAATGTTCGAAAAGAATATGCTAAAATTGTAATAAATAGTAGTAAACAATTACTCTCAATTGTTAATGATGTTTTAGATATTTCAAAAATTGAAGCTGGAGTTGTTCAATTAAGTTATAATAATGTAAATATAAATAAGTTATTAGATAACCTTTGTGCATTCTACCATCCAATTGCACAAAAAAACAACCTATGTCTAACAAGTAAAAAGGGGTTAGCAGACAACGATTGTTTTATTAAAATAGATAAAACCAAATTACATCAGATTCTAACAAATTTATTATCAAACGCATTTAAATTTACAGATAAAGGATGTGTCGAAATTGGTTATTCTATTAAAAATAATAATCTCCAATTTTATGTAAAAGATACCGGAATTGGTATAGATTATAAATTACATTCAACAATTTTTGATAGATTTATTCAAGGAGATTTAGATTTAAATAAACAAAAAAAAGGTACCGGTTTAGGGTTGGCAATATCCAAAAAATTTGTTGAACTTTTTAAGGGAGAAATTTGGTTAGATTCTAGCGATAAAGGAACTACAGTATTTTTTACAGTTCCCTACAAAAAAGTTGAAAAAAACACAAGTACTATGAAAATTGAAAAAGATACACTTAAAACAAGCTCATCAGAAAGTAAACAAATTACTTTGTTAATAGCCGAAGACGAAGAGTATAATATGCTCTATATTAATGAGTTATTCTCAAAAACATCTTATAAAATTATTGAAGCTAGCAACGGTGCAGAGGCAATTGAATTGGCTTTATCAAATCCAGAAATTGATATGGTATTTATGGATATTAAAATGCCTTTAATAAATGGAAACGAAGCCATGCTTAAAATTAAAAACAAAAAACCTAATTTACCTATAATTGCACTTTCTGCTTTTGCAATGGAATCTGATAAAGAAAATGCTTTAAATAATGGATTTGACGCTTACTTAACCAAACCTATTGATAGAAAAAAAATATTTGAATTAATACAGCAATATACAAATCAAATAAATTAAAAGAGAGCTTATAAACTCCTTTTTGAAATACGCTAAAACAAATTATATTTAGAATTATTCTAAATAAATAATTAATTTAGCTCTAAGTTTAAATAAAATGGCTGTTAAAAAACATATTTTAAACCCCGAAAAATGGGTACCACTTTATGCAGATTACCTGTTTAACTATACTATTAGCCGAATTAACAATCACGATCAAGCTAAAGACCTAGTACAAGACACATTTTTTGCAGCATTAAACGCAAAAGATAATTTTCAAGGAAAAGCAAGTGAGCGCACGTGGTTAATCTCTATATTAAAAAGAAAAATTATTGATTATTATCGAAAAATAAACTCCGCAAAAGGTAAAGCTGAAGTAAAAATGAATTTTTACTCAGATGGAGAGCGTGAAGGCGACTGGATTGAAGAAAGAGTTCCAACAGATTGGAATGCTGAAGTAGAAAAAAATATAGAAAACGACGAGTTAACTATTGCATTAGAAAAATGTATTAACAACTTACCAGAAAAATATGCCATGGTTTTTAGAATGAAAACCATACAACAATTTGAAACTGAAGAAATTTGTAAGGAATTGGAAATAACCTCGTCAAATCTTTGGGTAATTATCCATAGAGCACGAACTCAATTGAGAAAATGTATGGAAGATAATTGGTTTAAAAATTAACAATACTAATAAATGAAATTAACCTGCGATCAAGCCACAACAATTTGCGATAAAAGCCAGTATAAAGAAGCATCTTTTTGGGAATTAGTAAAGTTGAATTTACATCTTTTTTTATGTAAAAGATGTGGAAAATATGCAAAACAAAATAGTATTATGTCTAAATGTTATAATAAACAGAGCTCAGATAATTGTACAAAAAATGATTGTTTATGTGATGAAGAAAAAAGAACTATGGAAAATAACATAAAAGAAAAACTATAGTACTGCAACTCCAGAATAAATTAGTAAAACGGCTATTTTACCAACGCAAGCTGAATGCGCTTTCTAGCAATATCTACTTCTAAAACTTTTACAATTATTTGTTGATTTAATATCACAATAGAACTAACATCGCTTACAAATTTATCCGATAAGTTTGAAACATGAATTAAGCCGCTTTCTTTAATACCAATATCTACAAAACAACCGAAATTGGTAATGTTATTTACAATTCCTGGTAGTAATTGACCTTCGTGTAAATCGGTAATAGTTCTAATATTTTGATTAAACGTAAATACTTTTGCTTTTTCACGAGGATCTAATCCTGGCTTTTCTAATTCAGAAGTTATATCTTTTAAGGTGGGTAAACCAATAGTTTCCGTACAATATTTTTGAAGTTCTATTTTTTGAAGTAATTCTTTGTTTCCAATCAAATCAGAAATAGAGCATTTTTCATCTTTTGCCATTTTTGTAATAATAGCATAACTTTCAGGATGCACTGCAGAATCATCTAAAGGGTTTTTAGCATTTTTAATTCGAAGAAAACCAGCACCTTGCTCATAGGCTTTATTTCCTAAACGTGGAACCTTTTTTATGTCGTTTCTTGAAGTAAATGCTCCATTTTCATCTCTATAATTAACAATATTCTCAGCCAATTTTGGTCCAATTCCTGATACATAACTCAACAAGGAAACACTTGCAGTATTGATATTAACACCTATAGAATTCACACAACTTTCTACAACAGTATCTAACGAAGTTTTTAATTTCGTTTGATCAACATCGTGCTGATACTGTCCAACTCCAATAGATTTTGCATCAATCTTAACCAATTCAGCCAACGGGTCTGCCAATCTTCTTCCAATTGAAACCGAACCACGCACCGTAACGTCATAATTAGGAAACTCATCTCGTGCAATTTTAGAAGCCGAATAAATACTTGCTCCAGCTTCACTCACCACAAAAACTTCTACATCTTTATTAAAACGCATTTTTCTGATTAACTGTTCTGTTTCTCGTGACGCGGTTCCGTTCCCTATAGCAATGGCTTCTATTTTATAAGCATCAACCAACGAATTTATCTTTTTCATTGCGCCAAGGGAATCATTTTTTGGCGCATGTGGATAGATAGTTTCGTTATATTCCAAACCACCTTGTGCATTTAAACAAACCACTTTACAGCCTGTTCTAAAACCCGGATCTATAGCTAAAATAGTTTTTTCACCTAAAGGCGCTCCTAACAATAATTGCTTTAAGTTTTTGGCAAAAACCTCAATGGCACTTGCATCTGCTTTTTCTTTTGAAGTATTTAATATTTCGTTGGACAAGGCCGGAAATAACAAACGTTTATAGGCATCTTGAATGGCTAATTTAATTTGAGAAGAACAATTATTATTGGAACGAATAATGCTGGCTTCCATTTTTGATAAAGCTCGTTCGTTATCAATTTCAATTTTTAAACGAATAAACCCTTCTTTTTCAGCTCTTAAAATTGCCAACAAACGATGCGATGGAATTCGGTTTAGCGACTCACTCCATTCAAAATAATCTCTAAATTTTTGCGCTTTTTCGTCCTCTTTCTTTGCTTTTATAACTTTGGTAGTAATACTTGCAAATTTCTCTAATTGATACCGAATATTGTTTCTAATATCAGTACGTTCGTTAATCCATTCTGAAATTATAAAACGTGCACCTTCTAGCGCCTCTTCAATATTTTTAACTTCATTATTAATATATTTTGAAGCTGTATTTTCTAAATCGTTTACACGCTGGCTCATTATCATTTTAGCCAACGGTTCTAAACCGTTTTTTCGAGCGGTTTCAGCCTTTGTCTTGCGTTTTTTCTTAAAAGGAAGGTAAATATCCTCCAAAGTGGTTAAGTCCGTGGTAGCTTCAATCTTTTGTTTTAAATCGGCAGTTAAAACCTCTTGCTCTTCTAATGCTTTTAAAATGGTTGTTTTTCGCTTTTCTAGTTCTTCAAACTGCGTTTTATATGTTACAATAGCACCAATTTCAACTTCATCTAAATTTCCTGTGCGCTCTTTTCTATAACGCGAAATAAACGGAATGGTACAATCTTCATTTAATAATTGAATTGTGTTTTCAATTCCCTTAGTTGGAAGATTTGTTTTATTTTGTATGAAGTTTACTATTTGCATTTTATTATTTTAAAAATGAAATTAACAAAAAACCCCGAAACTAGTTCAGGGTTTTAATATATTTTCTAATTAATTTTAACTAACCTGCTCACCATTTTTTACTGAATCATTTTCTGGTTCAATAAAAGCAAGTTTACCATCGGGAGTATCTGTCATTAAAATCATTCCTTGGCTTTCAACACCGCGTAATTTACGTGGCGCTAGATTCACTAAAACAGTTACTTTTTGTCCAATAATATCTTCTGGTTTAAAGCTTTCTGCAATTCCGGAAACAATGGTGCGTGTATCAATACCAACATCCACTTTAAGTTGCAATAACTTTTTAGTTTTTGGAACTTTAACGGCTTCAATAATGGTTCCAACACGCATATCTAATTTGGTGAAATCATCAAACTCAATAGTTTCTTTTTGAGGCTCTATTACTTTATTTTCAGCTTCATTAGCTGCTTTTGTAGCTTCTAATTTATCTAATTGAACTTGAATGTCTTTATCTTCAATTTTAGAAAATAATAATTCAGCTTTTCCAATTTTGTGATTTGGTGCAATTAATTCTTCCGTTTCAGCAATTGCATTCCAAGCCACACTTTCAGAAATATTTAAAATCCCTTTCAATTTTTCAGAAGTAAATGGTAAAAATGGTTCACAAACAACAGATAATGCTGCAGCAATTTGCAATGCTACATACATAACAGTTTTTACACGTTCTGGATCCGTTTTAATTTGTTTCCAAGGTTCTTCATCTGCCAAATATTTATTTCCTAAACGGGCTAAATTCATTAACTCTTGAGAAGCTTCTCTAAAACGGTAACGTTCAATAGAACTTGCTATTATTGAAGGGTATTTCTGTACTTTTTCTAATGTTTCATTATCAACATCTGTAAACTCATTTGGCTCTGGAATAATGCCTTCATAATATTTATTTGTAAGAACCACTACTCTATTGATAAAATTACCGAAAATAGCAACCAATTCGTTGTTATTTCTAGCTTGAAAATCTTTCCAAGTAAAATCATTATCCTTAGTTTCTGGAGCATTTGCGGTTAAAGTATAACGTAAAACATCTTGCATTCCAGGGAAATCTTCTAAATATTCGTGCAACCAAACTGCCCAGTTTTTTGAAGTTGAAATTTTATCACCTTCTAAGTTTAAAAACTCGTTTGCTGGTACATTTTCAGGTAAAATATAACTTCCTTCTGCCTTTAACATTGCTGGAAAAATAATACAGTGAAACACAATATTATCTTTACCAATAAAATGAATTAACTTGGTATTTTCATCTTTCCAATATGGTTCCCAATCTTTTCCTTCTCGTGCTGCCCATTCTTTTGTTGATGAAATATAGCCGATAGGCGCATCAAACCAAACGTACAATACTTTTCCTTCTCCACCTTCAACTGGAACTGGAATTCCCCAGTCTAAATCACGTGTTACGGCTCTTGGTTTTAAACCATCATCTAACCAAGATTTAACTTGACCTAAAACATTTGTTTTCCAATCGTTTTTATGGCCTTCAACAATCCATTCTCGCAACCACTTTTCGTATTTATCTAAAGGTAAATACCAGTGTTTTGTGACTTTAGTAGTTGGTACATTTCCTGTTATTGCCGATTTCGGGTTTATTAAATCTGTTGCATTATGACTGGTTCCGCATTTTTCACATTGATCGCCATAACTTTCATCATTACCACATTTCGGACAGGTTCCAACTACAAATCTGTCTGCTAAAAACTGATTAGCTTCAGCGTCATACAACTGTTCCGAAGCTTCTTCAATAAACTTTCCTTCATCATATAATTTCTTAAAAAAATCTGAAGCTGTATTGTGATGAATTTTTGCTGAAGTTCTTGAGTAATTATCAAAAGAAATACCGAAATCGCTAAACGATTTCTTAATAATTGCATGGTATTTATCTACAATATCTTGGGGAGAAACACCTTCTTTTTTTGCTTTTAACGTAATTGGCACACCGTGTTCGTCAGATCCACAAATGTACAATACATCGTTTCCTGTATTACGTAAATAACGTGCATAAATATCAGCTGGCACATAAACTCCTGCTAAATGCCCAATATGAACGGGTCCATTAGTATAAGGTAAAGCCGCTGTAATAGTATACCTGCCTGCCGACAAGGTTGGTCTTGTTGAATTGCTCATCAAAATTGTTTTAAGAAAGTGCAAATTTACGGATTGTTTGTTAGAAAAATGAAAAGTTGTTTCGGTTTTCGTAATTTGCAGTTTGATTTATTTGATTTTTATATGATCCAACCAAAATTCTTACAAAAAAACGATACAATTGCTATAGTTTCAACAGCTCGAAAAATAACTTTAGAAGAAATTAAACCCGCTGTAGATTTGCTTAAAAGTTGGGGTTTAAAAGCTGAAATTGGAGCAACAATTGGTTTGGAAGAAAATCAATTTGCTGGGAATGATGCTGAACGTACTGCTGATTTTCAACAAATGTTAGACAATCCTAAAATTAGAGCCATTTGGTGCGCTCGTGGTGGTTATGGAACAGTTCGCATTATAGATAAACTCGATTTTTCAAAATTCAAAAAAAAACCAAAGTGGATTATTGGCTATTCTGATGTTACGGTTTTGCACAATCACATTCATAATTTAGGTTTTGAAACGCTGCACGCAACAATGCCTTTAGATGTTAAAAAAAATACAAGTGAAGCCTTAAATTCTTTAAAAAAATGTTTGTTTGGAAAACCTATTCTTTATGAAATTCCAACTTCAAAAGAAAGTATTTTAGGAACTGCTTCTGGCCAATTAGTGGGTGGAAATTTATCTATGTTATACAGTTTGCTAGGAAGTAAATCAACCATAAATACTGATAAAAAAATACTGTTTATTGAAGACCTAGACGAATATTTATATCACATTGACAGAATGTTAATGAATCTAAAACGAAACGGCTATTTCAATAATTTAGAAGGTTTAATTGTCGGTGGAATGACAGCTATGCACGACAATAAAATTCCTTTTGGAAAAACTGCTAAAGAAATTATTTTAGACCATGTTTCTGAGTATAATTTTCCCATAGTTTTTGACTTTCCCGCAGGACATTTAAACGATAATAGGGCGTTGTTTTTTGGTAGAAAAGTGAATTTAGAGGTTCGGGACAATAAAACACAGGTATCGTTTCAAACCTAAAAGAAGCACCTTTTATATATTTAAATATCAAAGTACTTCTTTGTTTTTTAGTTACTTAAGGTTTTAATTAGGCTTAATTGATTTTTAAAGTTTTTAAAACAGCTTCTAATTCAAACATATAATCTCGTTTATTAATTGAAGGTGCGAAGGTTAATCCTTCTACAACAACCAGTCTGTTATTTATTTTATCAACAACGGTATAACTTAAAAAAGGGCCAGCCATATATACATTGTTAACTTCCCATTTTCCTCGTGTTTCAAAGGCTTTTTTTCCATCCAATTCAACTTCAAATATATGTGGAGAATAGGCTTCTTCTGTCATCATATAAGAATCTTCAATTTGACCAGGAATGTTCTTTTTTCCAAAGGCGTTACGTATAGCAACAATATTATTTCCATTTTCGTCATCTTCAGAAGTAATAGGAACAGTATAAGCAATTAATTCCATGCTGTTGTCTCCATTTAAATGATAACGATACCAAACAAATTCTCCATTATCTTCTACTTTACTATAATTTCTTGGAATTTTAAGAGAAAACCCTTGTTTTGTAAAAGTTTCAATTTGTGTTGGATCCCAAAACTTTTTTAAGATGCTACTTTTTACGGATTGTAAATCTGCATCTTTATAAATTTCTACAATTTTTTTACTGTTTTTTTGAATTTCAGCAATTAATGCTGCTTTATTTTTTCCAGTAATAGTAATGATTTTTTGAGGTGCAGCATATACATTCGTCTCAACTGAAAAAGAAGTTTCATCAGTAATACCAACTTTTAGTACACTTCTGGTTGCTCTAAACATACTGCTAAAACTATCTGGTGGTACTTGAGTAACCTCAAACTGCGATTCTGGCTGTGGCAATCCCAAAACAGGTTCGGCTATAATTTTACGAAGCTCGTCACCCAACTCACCTTGCCATTCACTGTTCTTCATAACCACTAATAAATGATTAATCCTTCCGTTTGCTTCTTTATATACTTTTTTTGAATCTCCATCACAAGAAATAAATAATGTAGTAATTATAAGTAATAAGGTAATTTTTTTCATTTTTAGAATGTTTGTTTCTTATTATTTCAATTGATTTTAAACCGTTTGATATTGAAACCAATTTTAAAAATTCATCAAATTTTAAAAATTTTTAATTTGGTTCCTGGTTTTAAGCTTTTAACACTCCAAATATTGTTCCAATCTTTAATATTTTGGACAGAAACATTTGAATATTTTTGAGCAATCAACCATAATGAGTCTCCAGACTTTACAGTATAGACCTCGTGCTTTCCATTAGGTAGTACCTTTTTAGTTGTTTGCTCAGGTTTTGAACTTGAAACTGCATTAATTTTTCTAGGATAAATTGTTAAACGTTGTCCAATTTTTAAACGCGTAGAACGCATATTATTCCAGCGCTTAATGCTACTTATAGAAACTCCAAACTTGGTAGCAATTTTTCCTAAATAATCGCCGCTTCTAACTCTATATACAGTTCTTGAGTTTTCTTCGACATATTTAGGTAAGGGTTTTTCTCGCTTTGCTTCTTCAATAGCTGCAAAAGCATAGATTTCTTTTTCATTACTTAAAAAATTTCCAATATCCTTAACGGGTAATGTAAGTGTGTAATTTCTACCTTTAATATATGGAACAATATCTAACTTATATTGTGGATTTAAAAATTGAAGTACTTCAATATCAACATTTAAAGTTTCGTAAAGTTGTTCAAAAGTTAATTGTCTTTTTATCTGAACTGTATCAGTTTCAAAATAAGCGAGTGTGTTTTCTCTAGCCTTAATATTATGCTCATTAGCATATTCAAAAATATAAAGCGTCGCATAAAATGCGGGAACATAATTCGCAGTTTCTCTAGGTAAATTATGTCTAATATTCCAATAGTTTTTACTTCCACCAGAACGCCTAATTGCTTTGCTAACGTTACCGGGTCCAGAATTATATGCTGCTAAAGCTAAATCCCAATCGCCAAATATTTTATACAAACTCGCTAAATATTTGCAAGCAGCTTCTGTGGCTTTGTATGGGTCTGAACGCTCATCTACATAAGAGCTCACATTTAAATCGAATTGCTTTCCTGTTTGGTACATAAACTGCCATAAACCAGTTGCTCCAACTCTAGAACGTGCTCTTGGTTTAAGTGCAGATTCTACAATTGCCAAATACTTCATCTCTAAAGGAACATCGTATTTATCTAATTGTTCTTCAAACAATGGAAAATAGAATCTCGCTTTCTCCATCAAGCCTGAAAAAGAAGATTTTCTTCGTTTTAAATAGGTTTTTATTATTTGTTCTAATTGTGGATTGTATTCTATATGAAATGGAGTTTTACTATTTAAAACTTCTAACCTTTCTTTTAGCAATGCAGTTGGTAACTCTTCTAAATCAGTTATTAAAATTTCGTCATCTCTTAAAACAAATTGAATGGTGTCGTAAAGCGGAGATTTTATCAATTCATTTAACCATAAACTATCTATTAAAGTAGCTTCTAAATGATCTTTAAACCCTAAAGAATCTGATTCTTTCAATAATAATGTATCACTATTAGAAAACAATTCTTTAGTGTCTTCAATAGATTCTAGTTTAATAGTATCAGATTTTATTTGTGAAAACCCAATACTATAAAATAGTAAAAATGTAATATTCAATAAATGCTTCATTAACGTTTTATTCCTTTAAAAGTTTAGATATTTCATCTAAATTAGGTGCTAAAATAATTTCAATTCTTCTATTTTTTGCTTTTCCTTCAGAAGAAGTATTATCACTAATTGGAACAAATTCACTTCTACCTGCAGCTGTAATTTGAGTTGGATTTACACCTTTGTTTTTCAAAATTCTAACAATGGCAGTTGCTCTTTTTACCGATAAATCCCAGTTATCTAATAATGTTGCGCCATTGTAAGGCACGTTATCTGTGTGCCCTTCAATTAGTACATTTATATCTGGATTTTCAGATAAAACACTTGCCAATTGTTCAACAGCATTTTTACCTTCTGCACCAACAGCCCAACTTCCAGAGTTAAATAATAATTTATTTTCCATTGAAACATAAATTTTTCCGTTTTTATGAACCACTGTTAAACCTTTTCCTTCAAAATCGAGTAAAGCACTTGAAATAGCATTTTTTAGTTGCTGCATTTGAGCTTCTTTAGCGTTAATCAACGCTTTTAACTCATCTATTTCTTGAGAACGTTTGTTCAATTCGTTTTGAAGGTTTTCTAAACGTTCACTTTCCAAAAATAATTTTCGCTCTTTTTCTTCTAATTGAACCAATAAATCTTGATTGGTTTTAGATTGTTCAGCTAATTTTTTTGAACTTTGAGTTGCTAAAGCTGCATACGATTCGTCTAAATTTTTATATTTATTTTGAAGTGATTCAAATTCATTATCCAACGATTTCTTTTCATTTTTTAATGAAGCAAATTCATTTCTAAGCGTTGCTAAATCTGCTTCCAAACCTTTTTTGGCAGCTAATAAAGCATCTTTGTCTTTTATTAATTCTGAATTAGAACTACGCAATTTATTAAATTTTGTCTCTAACTCTTGATATACTTTTTTTGAAACACATGAATTTAATGTGAATGCAACTACTAATAAAACTGCTATTTTTTTTAACATTATCTTATTTTTTTATTTTTTATGATTCAATTTCCACAACAATCGGACAATGATCTGAGTGTTTTGCTTCAGGTAAAATGTATGCTCTTTTTATAGCATCTTTTAAAGGTTCGCTAACCATATTATAATCAATTCTCCAACCTTTATTGTTATTTCGCGCATTTGCTCTGTAACTCCACCAAGAATAATGATGCGGATCTTTGTTTAAATGACGGAAAGAATCTATAAAACCACTATCTATAAAATTACCAATCCATTCGCGCTCAACAGGTAAAAATCCTGAAACACCTTTCATTTTAGGATTGTGAATATCAATTTCTTCGTGACAAATATTATAATCTCCACAAATAATTATATTGGGAATTTCTTTTGTTAAATTACTTACATATTCCTGAAATTCAGCCATATAGTTTAATTTAAAATCTAAACGAGCATCATTTGTTCCAGAAGGTAAATACAAACTCATTACAGAAAATTCATCAAAATCTATGCGTAAATTTCTACCTTCAAAATCCATAGATTCAATACCTGTACCGTATTCTATATGATTTGGTTTGTGTTTTGATAGAATTGCGACACTACTATATCCTTTTTTCTCTGCAGAAAACCAATAATGATATGGATAACCAGCGTTTTCAAACAATTCTAAATCTAACTGTTCTTTATGTGCTTTTGTTTCCTGAATACAAACTACATCTGGATTGGCTGCTTCTAACCACTCTATAAATCCTTTTTTTAATGCGGCTCTAATTCCGTTTACGTTGTATGATATTATTTTCATTAAGTCTTATTTAATTCCCCAAAAAGAAGGGCATTCTAGTTGTTCTGTTTTTAATCAAATTTCATTTCTGGAATATCTCCTTCAATAATTAAAACTCCTTCTGTTGCTGCTTTAATTTCTTCAACAGAAACTCCAGGAGCTCTTTCAATTAAATAAAAAGCATTGTCTTTTATTTCTAAAACAGCCAAGTTTGTTACTACTTTTTTAACACAGTTTACACCAGTTAACGGTAAAGAACAGCTTTTTAATATTTTTGATTCACCTTTTTTATTTGTGTGCATCATAGCTACAATAATGTTTTCAGCAGACGCTACTAAATCCATTGCTCCACCCATTCCTTTTACCATTCTATTTGGAATTTTCCAGTTAGCAATATCTCCATTCTGAGCAACTTCCATCGCCCCTAATACAGTTAATTGAACATGTTGCCCACGAATCATAGCAAAACTTAATGCTGAATCAAATAAAGATCCTCCTTCTAAAATTGTTACTGTTTGCTTACCTGCGTTTATTAAATCGGCATCCTCTTCCCCTTCAATAGGAAAAGGTCCCATACCTAACAATCCGTTTTCAGATTGAAATTCAACATCAATACCTTTAGGAATATAATTTGCAACTAAAGTTGGAATTCCAATACCTAAATTTACATACGAGTTATGTTGTAATTCTTGTGCAATTCTTTGTGCTATTTGTTGTTTTGATAAAGCCATGACTTAAGATTTCGGAGTTACTGTACGTTGTTCAATTCTCTTTTCGTAATCTTTTCCTTGAAAGATACGTTGAACAAAAATACCTGGAGTATGAATTTGATTTGGATCTAATTCACCCGCCTCAACCAATTCTTCAACCTCAGCAACTGTTATTTTACCTGCCATTGCCATCATTGGATTAAAATTACGAGCAGTTCCTTTAAATATTAAATTACCCGCGGTATCGCCTTTCCAAGCTTTTACAAATGCAAATTCTGGATCAAATGCGTGTTCTAAAATATGCATTTTACCATTAAACTCTCTTGTTTCTTTCCCTTCAGCAACTTCGGTTCCGTAACCTGCTGGAGTATAAAAAGCTGGTATTCCAGCTCCTGTAGCCCTACATCTTTCTGCTAAAGTTCCTTGTGGAATTAATTCTACATCAAGTTCACCTGAAAGCATCTGACGCTCAAACTCATCATTTTCTCCTACGTAAGAAGAAATCATTTTTTTTATTTGACGTTTTTGTAATAATAACCCTAACCCAAAATCATCAACTCCTGCGTTGTTAGAAATACATGTTAAATTATTAACGCCTAATTTTACTAATTCTGAAATACAGTTTTCCGGTATTCCACACAAACCAAAACCACCAAGCATAAAAGTCATTCCATCTTCTACACCTTGTAAAGCTTCATGTGCATTATTTACTACTTTGTTTATCATATTTCAATTATTAAAATTCAGGATCTTCATCTATAGAATTATCTAAATTTTGTTCTGTATCGTTAGATTTAGAGCAATCAATTTCAATACTTAAATTTTCTGGTTTATCAAAAGCTTCCATACTCACATTTAACTTTGGATCTGCATATAATTTTTTATAATACAACCCCCAAATTGGCAATGCCATAGTTGCTCCTTGCCCAAAAGTAATGCCTGCAAAATGTGTTGCCCTGTCTTCACCACCAACCCAAACTCCTGTTGCTAAATTAGGTACAATTCCCATAAACCAACCATCGGATTGATTTTGAGTCGTTCCTGTTTTACCAGCAATTGGATTTGTAAATTGGTACGGATAACCCGTTGCAACATTATCTGGATAACTTCCCCATCTGCTTCGCAAACGAATTCCAGAACCAGATTGTGTTACACCTTCTAATAAATTAATAATTACATAAGCAGATTCTTCACTTAAAACCTCTTGAGAGTTTGGTGTAAATTGCTGTAAAACAGTACCGTTTTTATCTTCAATTTTTAAAATCATCATCGGTTCTACACGCAATCCTTTATTTGCAAAAGTTGCATAAGCTCCAACCATTTCGAATAACGATAAATCTACAGACCCTAAAGCAATTGCAGGTACTTCAGGAATTTCTGATGTAATTCCAGCCCTGTGTGCCAAACTTGCAACATTTTTTGGATGCACCATATCAATTAATTTAGCAGTAACAACATTTACAGAACCCGCTAACGCTTCTTTCAGAGTGAGTTCACCTCCGTAATCTTCAGTTGCATTTTTAGGTGTCCAATCTTCTGGCATTCCATATTTTTCTTTTGGAATTGTATACAACGTATTTGGAAATTTTGTACAAGGAGATAAGTTCAACTGATTGATTGCTGTTGCATATACAAACGGTTTAAATGTTGAACCAACCTGACGTTTTTGTTGTTTTACGGCATCAAATTGAAAGTGTTTATAATTAACACCACCAACCCAAGCTTTTACATGTCCAGATTCTGGTTCTACAGATAATAATCCTGCTCTTAAAAATTGCTTGTAGTATAAAATTGAATCTTTTGGCGACATAATAGTATCAATATCACCTTTCCATGAAAAGACTTTCATATCCGTTTTTTCTTCAAAAGACGCTTTTATTTCTTTTTCTGAAACACCCTTATTTTTCATACGCCTCCAACGATTAGAACGCTTCATTGCTTGTTCTACAGTTGAAGCAATTTGCTTTTTATCTATATCGTAGAAAGGGGCAGTTTTATTTCGTTTTTGTTCCTTATCAAATACACGCTGTAAATTAGCCATGTGCTCTGCCATTGCATCTTCGGCGTGCTGTTGCATTCTAGAATCTAGTGTTACATAAATTTTTAATCCATCCCTATGCAAATTATAATCTGTTCCATCTGGTTTTGGATTATTCTTAATCCATGTTTTCATAAAATCTCGTAAATATTCTCTAAAGTAAGTAGCATTTCCATCGCTATGGCTTTCTCTATTTACATTTAATCCCAAATCTTTTTGTTGTAAAGAATCTTTTAATTTTTCTGAAATAAAATTGTTTCGATACATTTGACCCAGAACCACATTTCTACGGTTTAATACCAATTCTTCTCTTCTTAACGGATTGTAATAGGAAGAATTTTTAAGCATTCCAACCAACATTGCAGATTCTGAAACTGTTAATTCAATAGGTTCCTTTCCGAAGTAAATTCTAGATGCTGAACGAATTCCAACTGCTAAATTTATAAAATCGTACTTATTTAAGTACATTGTTATAATTTCTTGTTTGGTATATTGACGTTCTAGACGAACCGCAATAACATATTCTTGAAATTTTTGAAGTACTCTTTGAACAATATTTTTAGATCCTTCCCCATGAACTAATAACTTTGCAAACTGCTGTGTTATGGTACTACCTCCACCACCTTTTCCTAGTTTTGCAATGGCACGTGCAGTTGCTTTAAAATCTACCCCAGAATGTTCGTAAAAACGTTCGTCTTCTGTAGCAATTAATGCTTTTATTAAACTTTTAGGTAAATCTTTATATTTAACAGGAGTTCTATTTTCTTTAAAATATTTACCCATGGTTTTCCCGTCAATAGAAATAACTTCAGTAGCTAAATTATGTTCCGGATTTTCTAACTCTTCAAAAGTTGGAAGCGCCCCATAAAAGCCCCATGATGCAAATAAAAACAGTAATATTACCATAGCGGTACCACCTAATATGGTTACCCAAAACCATTTTATATACTTTGAAAAATTAGTGCTAGCAGTTTCTTTTTTTGTCATTATTCAGTTACTTTTTCTATACTTAAACCTACATCTGTAATTCCATTTAATGGAAGTTGTCCTTCAATATCTTTAATACTTCTTGTAGCGTGTTCGATATTAAATTTATAGTCTCCTTTTTCAGAAAATAATACATTTTCTTTATAAAAAAGTTTGTTTTCCTTTAACTCTGTAAATCCTGACCCCAACCAGTTTCCTTCAGAATCTGTCATTTCATATTCTAAAGTATCTGTTACTTGAAATCCGTTAGGAAATTCAATTTTTGCAATCAAAAACAACGAACTAAATTCGTAATCCTTATTGTTTCTAACATGTATAAACACATTTTTTTTTGAAATAGTATCTGTGTTGTTTACAATAAACGCTATTTTATTTTTTGAAAACCATTTATGGGAATCAATAGATTTATAGCTACTATGCTCCGTTTTACCTGCACACGAAACTAAAAGTAACGCACACAATAGTATCCTTAAATAATTATTCTTTATTCGTATTGTCTGCACTTTTTCTAGGTGGTCTTCTTTTTTTATTTCTATTAGGTTTATTTGCTTGCTGATTTTGGTTGTTTGCATTGTTTCCAGCTGGGTTTGTAGTTTTCTTTTGCTGATTTGGGTTTGCATTTGGTTTTTGAGTTCCTGCAGCTTTCTGTTTCTGATTAGGATTTCGCTTCTGATTAGGGTTTGGTTTCTGATTAGGACTCGGCTTTTGTTTTGGGGCTCCTGCAGCTTGAGGTCTTTGATTTTGATTATTTTGTTTTGCTCTTTGTTGGTTTTTCCCCTTATTTCTACGTTTTTTGGCTCTTTTAGGAACATCAAAACGGGTTAAGCTATCTTGCCCAACAACATTTTCAAAATCTGTTTTAATTACTTCAATTAAATCATCTTCATAATCTTCGAGAGATGTTGCCTTTTCTTGATTTTTATTTAAAGCAATAATTTCGTGAACTTGTTCTAAGGTTAATTTAAACCATTTACTTCTATTTTCAATATAGGTATACCAAAGCAACCCTTTAAAAATATCCATTTTAACAAAACTTGCATTCCCTTTTTCAGTTCTTAAAATAGTATCTTGTTTAGGGAAACCTTTTAGCGCATCTAAATACGTATCTAATTCGTAGTTCAGACAGCATTTTAATTTTCCACATTGTCCTGCTAATTTTTGCGGATTTAAAGAAAGTTGTTGGTAACGTGCAGCAGTTGTATTTACTTTACGTAAATCGGTTAACCAGGTAGAACAACATAATTCTCTACCACAAGAACCTACACCTCCTAAACGCGCTGCTTCTTGACGTAAACCAACCTGTTTCATTTCAATACGAATACTAAAAGCGCTTGCAAAATCTCTAATTAATTGTCTAAAATCTACACGATCGTCTGCGGTATAATAAAAGGTTGCTTTGTTTCCATCTCCCTGATATTCAACATCTGAAAGTTTCATTTTTAAGCCTAATCTACCTAATATTTCACGTCCTTTATATTGAGTTTCGTATTCTTTATCTCGTGAAGCTTTCCAAATATCAATATCTCTTTGAGAAGCTTTGCGGTATATTTTTTTTATTTCTTCACTATCGGTTGCAATCCCTTTCTTTTTCATTTGAACTTTTACAAGTTCTCCTACTAAAGAAACTGTACCAATATCATGTCCAGGGTTTCCTTCAACTGCAATTACATCGCTAATTGAAAGTTGTAATTTATCTGGGTTTCTGAAAAAATGCTTTCGTCCGTTTTTAAATCGTACTTCTACAATATTTAAGGATTCTTGCCCTGAGGGAAGCTCCATATTAGACAACCAGTCGAAAACTGAAAGCTTTTCACAGTCTCCAGTACCACAACTTCCATTACTTTTACATCCTTTCGGAACACTATTTATATCTGAAGAGCAACTATTACAGCTCATATATTCTAAATTATTTATTAAGTTAAGTAAAACTGAATTTTCAATTCTACAATCTTCACTAATTTGTAAAGATAAATTAAAAATGCTAACTGTAAAACGTTAAAAAATGGTTTTTAAGTTTGTTTTACATCAATAATTTTTACCGGACAGGCTTCTTTTGCCTTAATACTATCATTAAAAATAGTTTCGTCGGGCGATTTAATGGTGAAAAATCCCTTTTTCTCTTTGGAATGCAGCAACACAGATTTCCCGTCTTTTTTAGACATTTGAAACTGAGCAGGAGCCAACTCAACACAGTAATTACAACCAATACACTTGGCTCTTTGCAATGTAATAATTACCATTTAAGCTTCAACTTTGTTTTCAACAATTTTATACAATTTATCAGAAGGTCTAATTCTAAATTCTAAAGGAATGGTGCACGAATCCCCTTTCGTTGCTTTTTCACCTTTTACATCGTTTACAAACATTTCTTTAATTTCCATTTCTTGAGCTCCAGTTGTTGGGCCCGTAATTAAAATGGTATCTCCAACAGCAATATCATAGGCTTCTACTTTAAATTCGCCAATATTCGCTTTTGGATAGTAATGCATTCCTTTGCCAATGTATACTTTTTTTTGTGTAGCATGACTTCCAGAACCTTTGCTCCATTCACCTAATTGTTGTCCTAAATAATAGCCGCTCCAAAATCCACGATTGTACACTTTTTCTAACTCTTGCATCCAAGAAACCACTTTTTCTTTACTATACGTTCCAGCTTCAATGCTATCAAGTGCGTCTCGGTAACATTTTATCACGTTTGCTACATATTCTGGAGCTCTACCTCTTCCTTCAATTTTTAACACTTTTACACCTGCATCAGCAATTTCATTTAAAAAGTCTATGGTACATAAATCTTTTGGAGACATAATGTATTCATTATCCAATTCCATCTCTATACCAGTTTCCTGATCGATAACTGTATATTTTTTTCTGCAATTTTGTTTGCAAGCACCTCTATTTGCTGAAGAATTATGAGTATGTAAACTCATATAACACTTTCCAGAAACTGCCATACATAATGCACCGTGACCAAATATTTCAATTTCCACCAATTTACCTGCTGGCCCACAGATATTTTCTTTTTCAATGTGCTCAGTAATTTTTTTAACCTGACGCAAACTCAACTCTCTACTTAACACCATTGTATCGGCAAACATGGCATAAAATTTTACCGTTTCTATGTTGGTAATATTTATTTGAGTTGAAATATGAATTTCCATTCCAATTTCTCTTGCGGTAGCAATAACTGCCTGATCCATAGCAATAACTGCAGTAATATCTGCCTCTTTTGCTTTTTGAAGTAGGGTTCTAACAATGGTTAAATCGTGATCGTATATTATGGTATTTAGCGTAAGATAAGTTCTAACATTTTTAGCTTTACATCTGTCGGAAATTTCTTGTAAATCGTCTAACGTAAAGTTTATAGAAGCTCTCGCTCGCATATTTAATTGCTCAACACCAAAATAAATGGAATCTGCTCCATTATCCAATGCAGCTTGCATTGATTCAAAGTTTCCGGCAGGTGCCATTAATTCTATTTTCTGCATTTTTATTTTTTAAAAGTTAAAACTTTTGAACGTCCTTTTTTAAAGATTTTATTACTGTTAGGGATTCCTTTTCGCAACTCTTTTTGAACTTCAAGAGGTAATTTAATAATATCTTGACAAGCTGTTGAACAACAAGTATCCATTTTTTCAGCACATTTTTTACATTGAATAAACAATAAATGACAAGCTTCGTTATCACAATTTACATGTGTGTCGCAAGGTTCACCACATTGGTGGCAATTGGCAACAATATCATCAGAAATTCGTTCGGACATTCTATGATCAAAAACAAAGTTTTTGCCAATGAACTTATTCTCTAATCCTTTGTTTTTTACTTGTCGTGTATATTCTATTATACCACCTTCTAATTGAAAAACATTTTTAAATCCTTTGTGTTTGTAATAGGCGCTGGCTTTTTCACAACGAATACCACCTGTGCAATACATTAACAAATTTTTATCTTCTTTGTGTTCTTTTAATTGTGCTTCAATAATATCTAACGAATCTCTAAACGTATCAACATCGGGTGTAATTGCGTTTTCAAAATA
The DNA here is from genome assembly GCA_965367745.1 of uncultured Flavobacteriaceae bacterium. Classification (GTDB taxonomy): domain Bacteria; phylum Bacteroidota; class Bacteroidia; order Flavobacteriales; family Flavobacteriaceae; genus Lutibacter. The sequence continues at coordinate 22,354 of CBDUKG010000014.1, forward strand.
ACCAATTTCACTTTCGTAATGATTGCGCATATCTACACAGATAGTGTTTGGGTCTGCTAATAGTTTATTGAAATTTTCGGCATCTAAATGAACTCCTTTATTGGTAACATCAAACGTTGTATCATTTAAACCATCGGCAACAATTTTGTCTCTAACTTTTACAGTTAGTTTTAAAAAAGATTTATTATCCTGTTCAATGGCAATATTTAAACGACAATCTTTTAAAAAAGAGATACTGTCTAATTGATTTTTTAATGCTTCTAAATTTTCTGAAGGCACAGAAATTTGTGCATTAATACCTTCATTAGAAATATAAGTTCTTCCTAATACGTTTAATTTGTTCCATTCAATAAATAAATGGTCTCTTAGTACCTGTGGATTTTCTATCTTATAATATTGATAGAATGAAATGGTTAAACGGTCTTTTCCCGCGGCATCTATTAAATGAGCACGTTCCTGTGCGCTTAACTTATTGTACAGTTGCATGCTATACCTTTTTAGTTAAACAATGTATTAAATATTAAAATCTAATATCTTTTAATTTTTGCAAAAATACATAAATTCTTATAACTATTAAGGTTTCAAAAAAACAATAGGATTTTTAAAACTGCTTTAAACAATTAAAGTGTTTTTGAGTTATGGACTCTTGTATTGTTAAATTCATTAATATCTATACTAAAAAGGCCTTTTGATGGATGTAAAGAGAAACTATTTTTTTTAAAACCACCTAAAATATATAATTTATTATCATAATAATACATTTCTGAAGCTTCTAAAGACAAGGCAATTAAATATTCATTAAGCTCTTTAGAAATAGTATTGTAGGTATTTATTTTTCCATCATTAAAAAAGTAAATAACATTTTTATGGTACGTTATTGCTGGCTTACTAACACCGTAAAACAAATTTCCTTCTTTAGTCCATTTTTGAGTTTTAAGATCAAACACTTCAACAGATGATAAAGAGTGCTTATTAAAACCACCAACTAAATAAATTTTATCTTCTACTAAAACACCTTTAACTTCTTTAGGCGTTGGCATGTTTCCTATTTCATACCAATTTCCTGTTTTAAAATCATATAAATGAACTTTATTAATGTATTCCTTAAATCCATTATTCTTCATTTTAAGAGATCCTCCCATTAAAATCATTTTATCTTTATAGGTAAATGATGCAAAATCTGCTGCCTGATGCGGATTTGTGTTGTCTATAATTGTGGTGTCTTTATTTATATCAAACACTTCAATTTTAGCATCTAAATATTCAAATTTACCATTCGCAGAAATATTTTTACCACCTAAAACAACTATTTTATTAGTATAACTATTTAAATTATGATAGGCTCTTTTTCTAAATTTAGATTTTGACTTTGTCCAAACATCATTTTTTATATCATATGTTTGTAAATTACCACTATAACTATAATTACTATAATTACGAGCTGTTCCATTCATCATTTTTTGTAAAGCTCTATCTGGATCATATTCCATTAATTTTTTGAATTCATTTAGTTCAAAAGAAGTATCACCTCCAACAACATAAATTTTCCCATCTTTTAACAGAGAGCCAAAAGAATGTATCGGGTTTTTCATTGAAGAAAGTGCTTTATAAGAAATGGTCTTTTTTAGATTTCTGCTATAAGATAGATTAACTTCCTCTAGTTTTTGCAAATCAATTAAAAGACTTACTGAATACTCTTTTTTCTTTGGTACGTATGGAACCTCTAATTCCTTATAGGTTATATGTGTAAAACGAATGCTTCCACTTTTTACAATTTTATATGGAAATTTTAAATAATAAACCCCTTTTTCATTCGTTACTGCACCTCTATTTATTACCTCCATGTAAACATTTACACCCTCAATAGGTTTATTGGTTTCTGCGTCTACTACTTTTCCTTCAATATATTGTGAAAAGGAAATAAAAGAGGAAAGTAAAAAAGAAGAAATAAGTAGTATTTTTTTCATAAAAAGTATTTTGTTATTCGCATCAATAATCGTACCCTTAAAACTATAATTTTTAATATTAAAATTAATTTTTTTTAACAAAAATTTATTTATTTGTTAATTTTCAAATAATTAGAAGCATTTGTCACGTTTTTTTATAAAATTTGCAGCACTATTAAAAATTAAATTATAAAATAGATGAAAGTAGCTGTTGTAGGTGCCACAGGAATGGTAGGTAATGTAATGTTACAAGTTTTAGCGGAACGCAATTTTCCAATTACAGAATTATTATTAGTAGCTTCGGAACGCAGTGTTGGGAAGCAACTAGCTTATAAAGGGAAGCAATATACAATTATTGGTTTACAAGATGCTGTTGATGCAAAACCAGATATTGCATTATTTTCAGCCGGTGGAACAACTTCTGAATTATGGGCGCCAAAGTTTGCTGAAGTTGGATGTACTGTTGTAGATAATTCTTCTGCTTGGAGAATGGATCCAACAAAAAAATTAGTCGTTCCAGAAATTAATGGAAACGTTTTAACAAAAGAAGATAAAATTATTGCAAATCCTAATTGCTCTACTATTCAATTAGTAATGGCTCTAGCACCTTTGCATACAAAATATAAAATGAAACGTTTAGTAATTTCAACGTACCAATCGGTTTCAGGAACAGGTGTAAAAGCTGTTGAACAATTAGAAAATGAGACGAAAGGAATTAAAGGAGAAATGGCGTATCATTATCCAATTAACAGAAATGCAATTCCGCAATGTGATGTATTTTTAGAAAACGGATACACCAAAGAAGAAATGAAATTAGTAAAAGAACCTAAGAAAATTTTAGGCGACGATTCTTTTTCTGTAACTGCTACTGCAGTTCGTATTCCAACAGCCGGCGGGCATTCTGAGGCTGTAAATGTTCAATTTGAAAATGATTTTGATGTTGCAGATGTTCGAAAATTATTAAGCCAAACTCCAGGTGTAATTGTGCAAGATAATTTAGACACAAACACCTATCCAATGCCAATTTATGCGCATAATAAAGATGAGGTTTTTGTTGGAAGAATTAGAAGAGACGAGTCACAACCAAACACTTTAAATATGTGGGTTGTAGCTGATAACTTGCGTAAAGGAGCTGCAACAAATACCGTTCAAATTGCTGAATATTTGGTTGCGAATGAATTGGTGTAATACTAATTCTTTAAATTAAAAAACAACAACTTATTTAAATCAGATAAAACATAAAATATATGTTTTATCTGATTTTTTTTGATTTATAATAGCGCATTTAACTATGGTATTCTTTTATAAATTAAATGCATTAATTAAAGCTATTGTTGCTCAATAATTTACTTACCTAGACTATAGGAATTAGCTATTTCGTAAAAAAAGTCTTAAAAAACGCTATAAATTAAACTAACTTGCTTTTTAAGTATACAAGAATAACTTAATTTGCAGCTATTGTAATACAGCTTTCAAAAACAACTAATTTTAATTTTTTAAAGAAAAAAATTATCATGGAAACAAACTATTTATTTGGCCTTCCCCTCAAACATAACTTTGTAGAGTACATATATTATAAAGGATTATTTCTTCCTCATGAAATCGATAGAATACTTAACTTTTGGGATGATGACAAAACAATAAAAGCTCCTGTTAGCGGAAAAATAGAGCATGTTGACGAGTTACGAAAAAGTTCAGTGATGTTCATTGAAAATAATCAAGAGAATAACTGGATTTATAGTAAGTTAGCAGGCCTAGCTATTAAATCTAATAATGAAAGGTTTTGGTTTGATTTGTTAGGTTTTCATGAGGGCTTACAACTTACGAGGTATTCAAAAGGGGATTTTTTTGAGTGGCATTTAGATTTTGGGGTTGGAGAAACTTCTGCAAGAAAACTAAGTATGACTATTCAATTGTCAGACCCAGAAGAATATGAAGGAGGAGATTTACAGTTTATGATTAATCAGAAAATTGTAAATGCTCCAAGAGAGAAAGGCACCATTATTATTTTCCCTTCATTTATTATGCATCGAGTTACACCTATAACCAAAGGTATACGTCAATCAATTGTTGGTTGGGTTTCAGGCGCACCTTTTAGGTAATTTGTTGAAGAATTTCATTCGTTAAGATTTGTAGAAAAAAAGTAGATTAGCAACATGTTATATAAAAGGTTAAAATTATATGAAATTACCAATAAACTGTGAAGCCGAATATTTTAAAGGTTTTTTAGATTTAAACGATGCTAAGAATCTATTTAACGAATTGCATAAGCTGGCAAAAAAAACAAAATATACTCCTCAAACTGTAGACGGGACAATTTATGAAGTTAATTTTGGCAAAATTATGTTTATAGATCAAAATCTATTTATTGAAAATAGATTTCCTGAGAAGCATTGGGGGCCAACTAAGATTTGGACTAATAAATTAAGAGTACTCAAGGAAAAAATTGAAAACTTTACCAATAAAAAATTTCAAGTTTGTGTATTAATTTATTATCCAGATGGTAATTCAGGAGTAGATTTCCATTCAGATTATGTTGCATTTGGAGATACAACAATAATTCCATCAATAAGTTTAGGGGAAGAAAGAGAATTCAAATTTAGAAATAAAGAAGATGGCAATGAATTTGGCACAATATTAGAAAATGGAAGTTTAATAATTATGGGAGAGCATTGTCAAAATAGATACGAACATAGTTTACCTATTAATCCTAAATACAAAGAACCAAGAATAAATCTAACTTTTAGAAAATATGGATTTGATAATTGAGCTCCTCTATTTACAATAGTTATAAAAATAGTTTAATTAATATTTCTAAAGAACCCTTTTCCCTTTTGCTTCTTTAATTAAGTTTATTTCATCTTCCGTTAATTCTATTGGAGAAATATAACCGTCATTTGATTTAGGTGATCTAGCATCTCCATAATAAGTATTCACTTTTATTTTCATTATCTTTTCATCAATACCTTTTGCCCCAGTAAAATCAGCAATTTTTGAAATTATCTCCTTCGGTTTTTCAACTAAATCATTAAATGCAATTTTTAACAAATTCTCTGAATCTGGCAATTGCATAACCGAATTATATGATTGCAAATATCCTTCAAGAAATAGTTTAGCATCATTAAAGTTGTTAATCATTTGAATTCCCTTGGCTGATTTTACACAAGCTTCCATATCTCTATAAATATATACTACTTTGCTATTTGGCAAGGAACTTCTCAATAAATTTATATTTCCTCCTGTCCAACCAGGTTGCTTAACACCCCAAACATTTCTGTTTTCTTTTTTAGCATATTCTTGAAAAAATTGAATGTGCAAAAGAAACGATTTTTCCATTGATTCCAGGTAATCATCTACTTTAGGTAACAGGTCTGGAATCCACTGATTTACACTGCCATCTAACATAGATTGAAGCAGCATGTCTTTTTGATTTTTACTATGACCAAACAATAACTTTCTGTGTGTTAATTGGTTCATTAAAAATGAGATATCATTCGCTGCAGTTTCACCATAAATCAAGGAGTTTGAAGCCGAATTTAATAATCGAACCAATAGTGTTGTACCTGAACGTTGGCAAGGCGAAGTAATTAAAATTGGTGCTATGGTATTCATATTTAGTAGTTATAATTTAGGCACAAGATAAGAGGAAATATCTATTTTAAAAATCCAGATAAATACTTATTTTAATAGAGGTAATCTTTTCAACTACCAATATTAACTATATTGCGATGATAAATTTAATACTTGAACTACTGATATGATTATTTCTCATACTTTTATTCATGTGCACAGAACTGTAGACTCAGCATTTATAATTATTTTAAAAGCCCATTAGGGAATCATATACAAACTACATTTAAGTAAACTTTTTCAACTTAAAAAATTCTTAAAAACAATGATTGAAAAGACAATAATTGCTGAAATAAAAGAATTAACTACATTATTAATCGAAAACCCATTCACTCAAAATGAGGCAAAAAACTATATTGATAAAATTTATGCTCACTTTCAGATCATTACAGAAATATCGGGCTATGATTTAAAAATTGAATACCTAGCTGCAATTCCTGCTGCAACTGGAAAAGCACTAGGATTGAATCATGCAGCGCAATGTTTATTAGATTATAAAAGAACTGTAAAATTCTTAAAGGCAATTATTCTAGCAATAAAAGAAAAGCAAAAAGAACACCCAGGAGAGTTGATTCATGTCTTTTATGCTGGGTGCGGACCCTATGCTCCATTTATAACTTTAGTGGCCCCTTTTTTCAAATCAGACGAAATACAATTCTGCTTATTAGAAATTAATAAAACTTCTCTTGAATCTGCCAAAAATTTAATTAATTCATTGGAATTATCTAACTATGTTAAAGAGTATTATTTAGCTGATGCCGTAACATTTAAAATTCCTAATCCAGACTCATTTCATATGCTGATTAGCGAAACTTTAGATGCTATATTATATCGAGAATGTTATGTCCCAATACTATTTAACTTCCTTCCTCAACTCAATAAAAACATCACATTAATTCCTGAGAATGTACTCCTAAATTTAAAATTAGTAACAAATCATGAAAAAAGTTCGAAATGTATTGAATATGAAATTGATACGATTTTAAATGTACATGAAACAGTATTATCTAGAACGCATAGTATCGCTATTCCTTCACAATTATCAGATAAAAAAATTAATTTGAAATCCTTAAATATAGATTCCTCTAAAAACATCTTATTAGATACTCAAGTTCATATTTATAAAAATATTTGGTTGAATAGAAATGAATCTTCTTTAACAATACCTGTTGAAATAAAATTGAAGAATCCAGCTCAAAATAATTCTATTATTTTCACCTATTTTATGAGCCCTAATGTAGAATTGAAATATAGATTTGAATAATTAACAGATCAAATAGTATAAAAATAAAACTACTTGGTTTAGAAATTATTAGAGCTTTAAAAATAAGAAATGTGAACGTTGTCTTTCAAAATAAATAGATCATAATAAACTATTTTTTTAACATTCTATTAAAGACTATTTAATCTTTTAATATATTTTTTAGCATATTCTTAAATTATATATCAATTAATTAGTTGATATATAATTTGTTTTATTATGTAACTTTTGCTACATTTACTTACTAACTAATCAAATCTACTATGAAAAATCATCCTTCCCGAAGGTTGTTTTTGCGCAATTCGGCAATTGCAACCACAGGTATAGCTTTATTTTCTTCAACAACATTTGCAAATGCTTTTACTATTGATGATAGCCCTTTTGAGGGATACAATCCTTATGCAGAAGAAAAAACAGATTTAAGAACTTCCACATTATTTGGAAAACATGTAACTGTAAAAGGTAAAATCTTCGATAAGACTGGAACTTCTCCGCTTTCTAATGCAACAATAGAAATTTGGCATTTATCCCCTGATTCTAACAAGTACAAGCACCAAGCAAAACTAACTACTAATAGTAGCGGTGAATACAGTTTTATCACGGATTTTCCAAGAAAAGAAAAGGGTAAAATGAACAGAATTTACTTTAAAATTTCAAATGGCAATACAACTTATTTTACTGAATTATTAATAAACGATTTTGGAGCATATATAACTAGTAAGCATTGGGAAGAGAACAATCAATTAAATGACAAATTGTTTCCACTAAAAAATGGAACTCTAAATTTCTCGGAAATACAATTTCATATATCAATCTAAATAAAGCACTAACTAACACTAAATTATTATGGAACCATTTATAGGACAAATACAAAATTTTGGATTTAATTTTGCCCCAAGAGGTTGGGCAATGTGTAACGGGCAATTACTCCCAATCAATCAAAACCAAGCATTATTTTCTTTATTGGGTACCACCTATGGTGGTGATGGTAGAACAACTTTTGCCCTGCCCGATTTAAGAGGCAGAGTGGGTCTTCATGAAGGCACTGGCCCAGGACTCACTCAGAGGCCTTTAGGACAAAGATCAGGGCAAGAAACAGTTACACTAACTACTCAACAAATACCATCTCACTCTCATCCAACTACAGTTACCGTAAGTAATGAATCAGGTGAAGAAGAAAATGTAAGTGGGCAAATAATTGCAAATCATCCAGGTGCTTTCAATGAAGATCCCTCACCTGGCCAAACACTTGGTGGTGTAACTTCATTAGCTGCTGGTGGTGGGCAAGCAATTAACAATATGCAACCCTATTTGGTTACCAATTATTGTATTGCTCTGACCGGTATATTTCCTTCAAGAAGTTAATATTGTGTAACAAGGAACTTAAAGAAATATGAAATTTTCTTAACAGTTGTTTTTTTACTGGAAATGAACACCTTTAAAGTGGTGTATTCAAAAATTACAAATTACTAACTATTAAACAATATATTTATGCCATATCCACATATAGGTCAAATAATGATGGTTCCATATAATTTTGCTCCAAGAGGTTGGGCATTCTGTGATGGATCTTTATTGGCCATTTCACAAAACACAGCATTATTTTCTTTATTAGGCACTATATATGGTGGCGATGGAAGAACAACTTTTGCCCTACCCGATTTAAGAGGTAGAACAGGAATTCATCAAGGAAATGGCCCAGGACTCACTCCAAGACGTATTGGTGAAAGATCAGGGCTTCAAGAAACAACATTAACTATTGGGAACCTCCCTTCTCACGCTCATCAAACTACAATTGCAGTTAGCAATCAAACTGGTGAAGAAGAAAATGTGAGTGGGCAAATAATTGCAAATCACTTAGATGCTTTCAATGAAGATCCCACACCCGGTCAAACACTTGGTGGTGTAACATCAGGTGCTGTTGGTGGTGGGCAATCACATAATAATATGCAACCCTATACAGTAGTGAATTTTATTATTGCATTACAAGGAACTTACCCTTCTCGATCGTAATAATTCCTAATAAAAATTATGCTAGTCATGATTTTTAAATAAGCTTAAGCAAAACAATTAAAGCTACTAATTCAAAAATAATTAAAGCTGGTTTTAATTAAAACAAAATACAAACGATTAATACGCTATATATTTTTTAAAAATGTTAGTCTTTAAAAGAAAGGTGGGTGTCGTATATAAATTAAATATTATGAAAAAAATTACTTTATTATCAATTTTGGCATTATTTCTATTAAATGCTGAAATTACTTATTCTCAAAAAGTTGTTGTTATAGGTCTTAACACTAATTCAACTGCGCCAAACAATGATGGATTTTCATTTGTTGCTGCAGAACAACTAAACAATGGAGAGGTATATTATTTTACGGATCGCGAGTTTCAATCTTCAACAGGAAATTTTAATACTGGCGAAGGTGTTGTAAAATTTACTGTTAATGGAACTATTAATGTTGGAGAAGTTGTAAGAATTAGAGAAACAGTTACATCTAATACTTTAGCTGTTACTTGTGGTTGTGGAACAGCCACTGTAAATGGTTCTTTCTCTATTACCAGTAATGGAGAATCTTATTATGCGTTTAATGCTGATAATGAAACCAATGCTAATAATGGGATCCCAAATATAGTATACTCCGTATTATATACTGGAGAATCAGGTATTTCACCTCGAACAGGAGGAAATATTCCAGGAAGTTTTGATCCTTCTGTCTTTTATCCAACAGCCGTTGTAATAGATGGTTTTCCTGAAGCTACTCTTGGTTCAAATACAGGTCGTACTGAGTTTAAAACAAGTAGTGCAGATAGAACCAATATTACCAGAGCGGGTTTACAAAATGTAAACAATTACGTATTTGCACAAACAAACGTTCCTCTATCTACAACTACTTTTTCTGGTTTTAGTTTGGTAGGAACGAACCCTGCAATAACTTTATCCTCAAATATTGCTACATTAAATGAAGATAGTGGTAGCGATTTTATATACACATTTACCTTTGCTCAAACAGCAACCGCAGATATTACCATAACTTTTAATGTTTTAGGATCTGCAATATTTGATACAGATTATACACAAAGTGGTGCCAATACTTTTGCAGCATCATCTGGAACTATAATAATTCCATCTGGCTCAAATACGGCGACACTTACTTTAAGTCCAGTATTAGATGCTAATTTGGAAGGAAATGAAACAATTGGTATAAGCATTGATACAGGCACGGGATACGATCCAGGAACACCAAGTTCTTCCTTAAATACCATTTTAAATGACGATACAAAAAATGTAACACCACCAATCGCATTGGTTGGTGTTAATCATAGAACAAGTGGGTTAATTGAAGATGCAATATCTTTTGTGGCACTTCAATCCATTGATAATACGGTTTCATTCTATCTTAATGAGCAAACCTTTGACAATCAAACACTTTCATTTACACCAAGTACAGAGGCTATCCTAAAGTACACAGGACCTTCAACGGCATTAGCTCAAGGTGATGTTGTTGTTATTCAGGAAGTAGATGGAGCATCAAATACTTTTACACTAACCTGTAATGGTCGTGTAGGAAGTGCATGTGGTGCAGTTACACTTGAAAGTGGTAGCTTTTCTTTAAGTACTTCTGGTGAAACTATTTATGCATACTCAGATTCAGATAATATAGCAACAAACGGAATAACTGATATGTATTCAACTCTGTACACCTCGGGAGGTAGTATTCCAGCAACAGAGAATTCAGAAAGTTTATATGTAGGTTCTATTCTGGTTGATGGTTTTTCAACTACCGTAGCACCTGAATTAATGGAATACAAACCGGCATTAAGAAATGTTGCTGTTGATTTAGCCAATTTTAAAAATACAAATAATTGGGATTATGGGACTACTTTAGCACCAGCTAATACTCCTTCAACAGTTCCTTTTACAGATATAAATATTCTACCAACAGGAGATCCAAGAGCTTCAATTACTATGAGTCCCTTAAACCTTCTTGAAGATAGTGGAAATTCATATACGGTAACTATTAGTTTAGATGCACCAGCAAATGGTGATACAACAGTTAATTTTGATGTTACCGGAACAGCTTCTTTTTCAACAGATTATAACGCTTTAGGCACCGATCTAACATACAATGCATCAAACGGAAGTTTAATAATACTTGATGGAACAAACTCCAGAAGTTTTTCAATCACCCCAACTGCTGATACTGACGTAGAAACCATAGAAGATATAACACTTACTTTAACTTCTGGTTTATTGTATGACGGGGGATCTCCTAACAAAGCAACTGCTACAATATCTAATGATGATAGTGCTGCTTTTAATCCGTTAGTGGCAATTACAGGACTTAACCATTCAACCACAGAAGGCTTTTCTTTTGTTGCTACCCAAGATATTCCAGCAAATACAATTATATACTTTACCGAAAAAGAATTTGACAACAACACGCTTTTCTTTAATGCATCAGAATCCGTTATTCAATATACTTCCCCAGGCTCAATTATACCTAAAGGAGATGTTATAGTAATAAAAGAGGTTTCTTCAGGTACCTATAATCTTGTTTGTAATGGAGCTAATGGAGCCGCATGTGGAAGCATTGTTCAAATTTCAACTGGAAGCTCGCTTGGTCTAAGTTCTTCTGGAGATGAGTTATATGCGTATTCAGATAATGATACAGACCCTGAAAATGGTGTTACAGAAATTTATAGCGTTATTTATACAGGAACTAATAGTACTATTCCTGCTATACAAGATCCTTCTACAATTTATACATCTGCTCTTGTTATAGATGGTTTTCCAAATATTACAACTAACTTAAGAACTGAGTATAAATTTTCTTCTGGGGAAAGAGATAATACAGTTGACCAAATTAATTTTAAAGATATCTCGAATTGGCTTCATGGAGAACCAAATCAAGATTTATCACCAGTACCTTTTGCAGATCTTAATATCGCAGAAACTCGAATCACAAGTATTATTCGACAGAGCCCAACTGCAAGCCCAACAAACGCAGATGTTTTGGTTTGGGATGTAACTTTTGATAGGGTCGTAAACAATGTGGATGCAACTGATTTCACAGTTAGTGGGACAACAGGAACAATTACATCGGTAACCGACCAAAGCGGAAATGTTTATCGAGTTACCGCTTCAGGAGGTGATCTTGCAAGTTTTAATGGTACAGTAACTTTAGATTTTGCAGGAGGACAAAACATTACAGATGCAGTTGGTAATGCATTGACCAATTTAACACCAACAGGAACTAATGATAATACTTTTGTGTTAGATAATACTGCACCTCTGATTAGTAGCATTGCTCATCATACTCCTGCAACTAGCCCAACAAATGCAGATGCTGTAACTTTTAGAGTCACATTTAACGAAACAGTAATTGGAGTAGGTTCTGCTGATTTTGCTATGACTGGTGCTTCAGGAGTCTCTATCGGCGTCACCGGTTCAAATACAACATACGATGTTACCCTTTCAGGAGGAGACCTTGCAACGGTCAACAGCACAATTACGCTGGGATTTACAGGAGGACAAAATATTGCAGATTTAACTGGAAATGCATTAACTAATTTAACACCAACAGGAACAAATAATAATACTTATGTAGTAGATAATATTGCACCTCTAGTTAGTAGTATTATGCGTCAGAGCCCAACTACAAGTCCAACCAATGCAGATGCTTTGGTTTGGGATGTAACCTTTGATGGAGCAGTAGCTAATGTGGATGCAACTGATTTCACTCCTAGTGGAACTACCGGCACAGTAACCGGTGTAATCAACCCTAGTGGGAATGTATATCGAGTAACTGTATCAGGAGGCGATCTTGCAGGCTTGAACGGAACTGTGACTTTAGGATTTGCAGGAGGACAAAATATTGCAGATGCAGCAGGTAATGCATTGACAAATACAACACCAACAGGAGTAAACAATAATACTTATGTTATAGATAATATTACACCAAATGTTGAAAGTATTACTTCGTCTAGCGCAAATGGAACCTATAGAATAGGTGAAGTAATTCCAATTCAAGTTATATTTGATGAAGCAGTAATTGTAACTGGAACACCTCAACTTACCTTAGAAACTGGGACAATCGATCGCACCATTAATTACTCAGATAGCGGAAGCGGTACCAATACATTAATTTTTAATTATACCGTTCAAAATGGAGATGTATCTGCAGATTTAGATTATGTAGCTACGAACTCCCTTGTTTTAAATGGTGGAACCATTCGTGATGCAGCTAGTAATAATGCTATTTTATCTCTTGTAAGCCCAGGTTTCGCTAACCCTGCCCAATCATCTTTAGGATCAAATAAAGATTTAGTAATTGATGGAGTTGCAAATGTAGAAGTAGATGCAGGTGGTAATTTGGTCTATAAGGATGCAGCAAGTGCAGACGATGAATTAACTATTGTTATTGAAAATACAAATTATCGTATCAGCGATCCTAACAAACCTGTGTATGCAGGTCTAGGAGCTACACAAGATGGTAACGATGTACTTGTAACAATTGCTTCTGTAACAGGAGCTATTATCTTCAATACTGAAAATGGTGATGATAGCCTAAATGTAGATTTAG
>CBDUKG010000015.1:0-35668 GCA_965367745.1 uncultured Flavobacteriaceae bacterium
CTTCAATTCCCATACTAATCCATTTTCGGGTATCTAACGGATTAATAACACCATCGGTCCATAAACGAGCGGCAGCATAATATGGAGAAGTTTGTGCATCGTATTTTTCTTGTATCGATTTTAATATTTCTTGCTCTTTTTCTTTGGTTATTTTTTCGCCTTGTTTTTTTAGTGAGGCAGTTTCAATTTGCAGTAAAACTTTTGCAGCTTGTGCACCGCCCATAACAGCTAATCTTGCAGAAGGCCAAGCAACAATTAATCGCGGATCATAGGCTTTTCCGCACATTGCATAATTTCCTGCGCCATAAGAATTTCCAATAATTATAGTAAATTTTGGGACAACAGAATTACTTACTGCATTTACCATTTTAGCACCATCTTTTATAATACCACCGTGTTCACTTTTGCTTCCTACCATAAACCCTGTAACATCTTGTAAAAATACCAACGGAATCTTTTTCTGATTACAGTTTGCAATAAATCGTGTAGCTTTATCTGCTGAATCTGAATAGATTACACCTCCAAATTGCATTTCTTTTTTTCCGTTTTTAACAACTTTACGTTGATTTGCAACTATACCAACAGCCCAACCATCTATTCTTGCGTAGGCACAAACAATGGTTTTTCCATAATCTTTTTTATACTCTTCAAATTCTGAATTATCTACAATACGCTCAATAATTGCTCTTATTTCATATTGGTCAGTTCTGGTTTTAGGTAAAATACCAAAAATTTCTTCTGGATTTTCAACTGGAAGTTTAGCTTCAATTTTATTAAAACCTGCTTTATCAAAATCGCCAATTTTATCAACAATACTTCTAATTTTGTCTAAGGCATCTTTATCGTCAGTAGCTTTATAATCTGTTACACCGCTAATCTCACAATGTGTAGTTGCACCCCCTAACGTTTCATTATCTATGCTTTCTCCAACAGCAGCTTTTACCAAATAACTACCTGCTAAAAAGATGCTTCCTGTTTTATCAACAATTATAGCTTCATCGCTCATAATTGGTAAATACGCACCACCAGCAACACAACTACCCATAATTGCAGAAATTTGAGTAATTCCCATACTACTCATTACGGCATTATTTCTAAAAATTCTTCCGAAGTGTTCTTTATCAGGAAAAATTTCATCTTGCATTGGTAAATAAACACCTGCACTATCTACCAAGTAAATAATTGGAATTTTATTTTCAATAGAAATTTCTTGAGCTCTTAAATTCTTTTTTCCAGTGATTGGAAACCAAGCCCCAGCTTTAACTGTAGCATCGTTTGCTACAACAATACATTGTTTACCATTTATGTATCCAATTTTAACTACAACACCACCAGAAGGACAACCACCGTGTTCTTTATACATTCCATCACCAACCAACGCTCCAACTTCTATGCTTTCAGAATCTTTATCAAATAAATATTCTATACGTTCTCTGGCTGTTAACTTACCTTTTGCTTTGTGTTTTATAATTTTTGCATCTCCACCACCTTTATATACTAAAAGCAATTTCTTTTTTAATTCCGATAATTGAAGTTTGTTAAAATCTTCATTTTTATTGAAGTTGATATCCATTTATAGTTACAATTTTATAGTTGCTAAAGTACGAAATGAATGTTAAATAGTTTCAAATAAATACCTAAACAATAATTACCTAGGTAAATAAATATATTTTGCCTATATTTGTATGATTTTAAATTTAAATATCATGAAATCGAAGATTCACGAATACAAGAAATTAAATAAAAACAATATGAGTAAAACAAACAAAATTATTTATTGGGTAAGTACAGGTTTATTAAGTATTTTACTTTTAATGTCAGCTGGAATGTATGTGTTTAATAATGCAGAAGTTTCAGAAATGTTTAAATCTTTTGGTTATCCAGTATATATTATTTATCCCTTAGCTTTTGCCAAAGTTTCAGCAGTAGTGGTATTGTTAACTCAAAAACAATCAAAAATTAAGGAATGGGCATATTCAGCGTTATTTTTTGAATTTATATTGGCATTTTTTGCTCATTATATGATTGGAGATGGTGAACAAATGGGAGCTGTAATAGCACTAGTTCTATTAGTAGTTTCCTATACTTTTGGGAGAAAGTTTTTTAATATAAATAAGGATTAATAATTGCACGAGCATGTTATAAAGTTTATCGCCTAATTTAATGGCTAATAACGAATAACCTGTGACTTAAAAAATAAAATAGACATATGAAAACAATACTAACAATAGGAGCAAGTACAAGTAAAAATTCAATTAATAAAATATTTGCAGAATATACTGGAGATTTACTTAACAATTTACAGGTAATAAAAATAGATTTAAACGATTTTGAAATGCCACTTTTTTCAATTGATATTGAAGCTGAGCAAGGCTTTCCAAAAGGAGCAACTGAATTGAATGCATTAATTGAAAAATCAGATGGATTTATAATTTCTTTTGCTGAACATAACGGCGCATATTCATCAGGATTTAAGAATGTATTTGATTGGTTATCAAGAATTAATGGGAAAATTTGGAGAGATAAACCAATGTTGTTATTGGCAACTTCTCCAGGAGCTAGAGGAGGGCAAACGGTTTTAGATATTGCTTTAGGAAGGTTTCCTTATATGGGAGGTCAAATTGTTGGAAGTATGTCACTTCCTTCATTTTTTGATAATTTTAAAGATGGAGAGTTAGCAGATGAAAAATTGAAATCTCAACTTTTAAAACTTGTAAAAGATTTTCAAAAAGCTATTTAGTTGTGGTAGAATTTTCCAAAGAAATCAATTCAACATTTCCAAATGAACGAATTAAAGCGTTGTTAAATATAAAGTTTACTGCAAATTATTTCGATACTATTGGAAATATACAGTTAAAACCTTTTAATATTTCGGAACAACAGTACAATATTCTAAGAATTTTAAGAGGTGCAAAAGAGGCTATTACGGTAAGAACTGTAAAAGATAGAATGGTTCAAAAATCTCCAAATGCTACACGTTTAATGGATAAATTGTGTGATAAGGATTTAATTGAACGTATGCGATGTGAAAATGATAGGCGTGTAGTTTACGTGAAAATTACTAAAAAAGGACTGGATTTATTAGCAGAAATTAAAATGGATGATTTAGAACATTATCTAACTAATATTTCTGAAAATGAAGCTAAAGTATTGAATCAGCTTTTAGATAAATTTAGAACACAAGAAACGAGCAAGTTATAATCATTATCATCCAGCGAAAAGATTAATAACGAACAGCATGCCTGTGCTGAGCGGAGCCACAGTATAACCGTTAAAAAACAATAAAAAGAAACACATGAAAACAAAAATATACAAAGCAAACGAAAGAGGAACGGCCGATCACGGCTGGTTAAAAGCAAATTTCTCATTTAGTTTTGCACATTACTACAACCCAGAAAAAATTAATTTTGGAGCTTTAAGAGTGCTCAATGATGATATTATTGAGGGAGGAATGGGCTTTGGAACACATCCGCACGAGAATATGGAAATAATTACAATTCCGTTAAAAGGTTCTCTAAAACATAGAGATTCTATGAGCAATAAATGGATTCCAATTGAAACAGGAGAAGTTCAGGTGATGAGCGCCGGGAGTGGAGTACAACATTCTGAAATGAACAATCATCCAAATGAAGAAATTAATTTATTTCAAATTTGGATTCTCCCAAACAAAGAAAATGTAACTCCTAGATACGATCAAAAAAAGTTTGATGTTTCAGAACGAAAGAATAAATTACAAGTATTGGTTTCTTCCATAGATAATCCTATTGAAGGTTCTTTAGAAATTCATCAAAATGCGAAAATTTCAAGAGTTGATTTAGATAAAAACACTGATTTTAAATATAATTTAGAAGCTAAATATCAGGGTGTCTATATTATGATAATTGAAGGTGAAATACAAATTGAAAATGAGATGTTAAATAAACGCGATGCAATTGGTATTGAACAAACTAATGAAATCGGTATTCATATTTTGGAAAAAGCACAATTATTAATTATAGAAGTACCAATGCGGTTTTAATACTTATTTTTAACGTATACTAAAGAAACACGCGCAATGTATGCGCGTGTTTTTTTATACAATTCATTTTAATTTACGATATTTGCAATCAACTAATAAATTTAATTAAATGAGTTTAATGAATAAAAACACAGTATTGGCTTGGGCTACATTTATAATGATTATAACTGGATTAGGACTCATCGCTTTAGGAGCATTTAGATATAGAGATGTTTCTGGTTGGGGATTTGCTGCTGTTGGAGTTGGATTTTTAGCAAATGCTTGGGTATTTAACGCTTTAAAAGGAAGGGTTTAAAAACTTAGTTTAACAGTTGGAAAGTCGAAAGTAAGAAGTGTAACGTCAAGTAGAAAATTTAAATTATAGCGTCTTTGCGAGTAAGTGTTTGAATTGAAAAAGAAAATACTACTGTGGCAATCTCGTTTTTTGAAGTAGGAAAGTTTAATGGTTCGATCTCTTGATACTTAAAACTAGCTACCAAATACCAAATACTAATAAAAATTAACAATACTATAATATGTCAGATGATAAGAAAGTAATCTTTTCAATGTCGGGTTTGTCAAAAACCTATCAAGGTGCAAATAAGCCAGTTTTAAAAGATATTTATTTAAGCTTTTTTTATGGAGCTAAAATTGGAATTTTAGGTTTAAACGGTTCAGGGAAGTCTACTTTATTGAAGATTATTGCTGGAATCGAAAAAAATTATCAAGGTGATGTTGTTTTTGCACCGGGCTATTCTGTTGGGTTTTTGTCACAAGAACCTAAGTTAGATGATTCTAAAACAGTAATTGATATTGTAAAGGAAGGTGTTGCAGAAACTGTAGCTATTTTAGATGAATACAACAAAATAAACGATATGTTTGGTTTAGAAGAAGTGTATTCAGATGCAGATAAAATGGATAAATTAATGGCGCAACAAGCCATTCTTCAAGATAAGATAGATGCTGCAAATGCTTGGGAATTAGACACTAAGTTGGAAATTGCAATGGATGCCTTGCGTACTCCAGATGGCGACACCCCAATTAAAAACTTATCTGGTGGTGAACGTAGAAGAGTTGCGTTGTGTAGATTGTTATTGCAAGAACCAGATGTACTTTTATTAGATGAGCCAACAAACCATTTAGACGCAGAATCTGTGCATTGGTTAGAGCATCATTTAAAACAGTACAAAGGAACTGTAATTGCAGTAACACACGATAGGTATTTCTTAGACAATGTTGCAGGTTGGATTTTAGAGTTGGATAGAGGAGAAGGTATTCCTTGGAAAGGAAATTATTCTTCTTGGTTAGATCAGAAATCGAAACGTTTGGCATTAGAATCTAAAACAGCATCTAAACGTCAAAAAACATTAGAGCGAGAGTTAGAATGGGTTCGTCAAGGAGCAAAAGGACGTCAAACAAAGCAAAAAGCACGTTTGAAAAATTATGATAAATTAATGAGCCAAGACCAAAATCAACTAGATGAAAAACTAGAGATTTACATTCCAAATGGTCCACGTTTAGGAACCAAGGTTATTGAAGCAAAAGGAGTTTCAAAAGCATTTGGAGATAAATTATTATACGAAGATTTAAACTTTAATTTACCGCAAGCAGGAATTGTTGGTATTATTGGTCCGAACGGTGCTGGTAAAACCACTATTTTTAAAATGATTATGGATGAATTAGCTCCTGATAAAGGAGAATTTATTGTTGGTGATACTGCAAAGATTGCATATGTGGACCAAAGTCATTCTAATATAGATCCTGAAAAAACAATTTGGCAAAACTTTTCTGACGAGCAAGAATTGATTTTAATGGGAGGGAAGCAAGTAAATTCTCGTGCTTATTTAAGTCGTTTTAATTTCTCAGGAAGTGATCAAAATAAAAAAGTAGATACTTTATCTGGTGGGGAACGTAATAGGTTGCATTTAGCAATGACCTTACGTGAAGAAGGAAACGTTTTATTATTAGATGAGCCAACTAACGATTTGGATGTAAATACATTAAGAGCTTTAGAGGAAGGTTTAGAGAACTTTGCAGGTTGTGCAGTTGTAATTAGTCACGATAGATGGTTTTTAGATAGAATATGTACACACATTTTAGCTTTTGAAGGTGATAGTCAAGTTTATTTCTTTGAAGGATCTTTTTCAGAATATGAAGAAAATAAGAAAAAACGACTTGGTGGCGATTTAATGCCTAAACGAATTAAGTATAAAAAATTAATAAGATAATTTTTCAAGCTTCGAATATTGAGGTATTGGAATAACTGGCTATAACAACCTTTAATTAGATTCCGTTCAGTAATTAGTTACTGAACGGAGTCTAATTATAAATTTTAGATTATATAAATTAATAAACTATATGTGGTCTACTATAATTCTATTACGTCTAATTTTAATTTTACCTTCGTTTTCAAGTATCTTTAAAAGTCTAGAAACTACAACTCTAGATGTATTTAAATCGTCGGCAATATCTTGATGCGTAATCTTTAAGACATTGTCTTTCATTATCTTAACCTTGTCGGTTAAGTATTTAAGTAATCTATCATCGAGTTTCATAAATGCTAGACTATCTATAGATTCAACCATTTCAAGCAAACGCATATGGTAGCTGTCGATAATAAAATGTCTCCAACTTTCATAATTTTTAAGCCATTGATCAATTTTATCAACAGGTATAAAAATACTTTCGGTTTCTCTTTCAGTAACACCTCTAAAAATACTTTCAGTTTTATGCAGGCAGTTAATAAACGAGATTGCGCAGGTGTCTCCTTTTTCTAAAAAGTAAAGAGCAATTTCATCTCCTTTATCATCTTCACGAATAATTTTAACGGCACCACTTAATATTAGTGGGATATGTGTCATTTTATCACCAATATCTATCAGCAATTCATTACTCTCAATTTTTCTTAAAATACCGTTTTCAATAATTTCGTCAATTAATTTTTCTTCAAAAATAGTTGCATAATGGTCATTTAATTTTTCTCTTAAAATATCTTTGTCAGTAGTCATTTTTAATTTTTAAAAGTTGTACTACAAATTTACGAAAAAAATGGCATAAAAAAACCCCTGATGTTACTCAGGAGTTTTTTAATTCAAAATAACTATGTTTTAAAATCTAACTTGTACTTGCATTAAAAGCGCATCATTGTCAATACTATTATATGTTTCAATGTTTGCTTGGTAATTTAATTGAAAACGAGTTTTTTTGTTAAAGAAGTAATTTAAACCAACAGTCATTCTTTCTTGGTAACCAATTTTTTCGATTTCTGTATCTTGATCGAAATATTCATATTTAAATACAGGTTGAATTTTCTCATTAATATCATAAGTAGCCATTACATAAGCACCTTCTCTTTTATTTCCTAATTCTAAAGGTTCTGAACCACAACCACCACCAGCGGCTCTATTGTAGTCACCTTCATCATAAATATATTCACCTTGAAGAGTAAAAGCTTTATAATTAATTGATGCATCTATACCATATGTAGTTCTGTCATCATCTTCGTTGTTAGGGTATCCGTATCTAAAACTAGCACCAACATTCATAAAATCTAATACTTGATATGTAGCTCTACCGATAACATCTTTTTTCTCATTATTGTCATTAATTCCTAAACCTCTACCATTCATTAAAGCTAAAGAGTAACGGAATTTAGTTGTGTTAGATCCACCTAATAGCATTAATCCCATATCACGTTGAGGAGCAACTAATTGATCAGCTGCAATTGATCTGTCAATAGTAGTTAATGAATGACAAGCAGTAGTAACTTCACGTCCAAAAGGTTGTTTAAATGATCCTAAAGAAATTTTAGCCCATTCATTTTTATCATAAGTTACAAATGCATCTAATAAGTAAGCGTCTCCACCACCAATAAAAGCACTAGTTTCTAAAACTACGTAATATGAGAAAGAACGATTTACTCTACCTCTTACACCAATTCTTGCACGTTTGAAATTAAAAGTATTTTCACCATTATCTGTAAAATAAGTGTTGTACTGCGGTTGAATATAACCAAACACTGTTGAACTACTTGTTGAAGGAACTCCACTTGCTCCAGCAACTGGTGCGTCATCTTCACAACCTTGTGCAAAAGTTGTATTAAATTGTAATGCGAATACTATTGAAAAAAGTATAATTAATTTTGTTTTCATTTTGTTGTTTTTTAATTAAAAAGCTCTAAAAAACGCTAATTACTTATTGGTTATAAAACATCAATTTATAATTTAATGTAGTTTTCTAGAGCTTTTGTTTTAAATATTTTTAACTGTTTAATTAGTTTACAAGAGGTAATCCTTTTGCATGGCTATCTACACCCCATTGGTTTGATGCCCAATTAGAACTACTATGGCTTAATCCATTCATTCCAAATGTTAAACTATAAGCATCGTATCCTAAAACTCTTAAACAAGCTGTAACTACTGCTGAAGTTTGTCCAGTATAGCAATAAGTAACTACTTTAGCTGATTCATCTAAATTTTTATACTCTCCATTCGCCAATGTTAATGGTAAAATTCTGTTTGCTCCACTAATATGACCAAATCCAGTATAATCTGCTTCTCCAAAATAATTATTAATAAAATAATTAGAAGGAGCTGCTACTACGTCTGCATTAGATACAAATTTAGCACCACCAGCAACAACATCTTCAACTCTTTTTCTTAGAATTTCCCCACCATCAACACTTAAGCTGTTTAACACAGGTTCGTCAAAAATATTTAAAGAAGGAGGATTACCAAATGACCAGTTAGAACTTTCAGAACCTACATTACCTGTTTTAGCTGACCAAGAATCAGTATCTGCAGACCATCCTGTCATACCCCATTTTAATGCTTGAGCATTAGGATGTCCATACATACGTAATAAAGCTGCACCATAACAAGCTGTTTGTCCTGTATAACAAACTATTAATAGTTGTTTATTTCCTTTGTTAGCGGCTTGAGTTAAAATATTTCCGAAAGGTACATTTATAGCACCGTCTATATGGCTTGTTGCAAATGCAGCTGCAGATCTAATATCCATAATATAATATTTGGCTTTGTATGCTGCCGCATCATAATCTGCTAATGCAGGTGCACCTGTAACAAATTTTATCCCTGCTGGGTTAGAAATTACATTGTTGATATCTAACTGATTAGCAATCATATAATCTTTTAAAAGTGTAAAAGTAGGTTCTACTATTACATCAGGTCCATCTATGTCATCACTTTTGTCACAAGATGTTAAAACTAATAAGAATCCGATTAATAATAATGATATTTTTTTCATGATTTGAGTGTTTTGTGTGTTTTGTTAATTTGTTTGTTTATTTGTGAAATTGTTTATGTTTAATTATTCTGAAAGTGGATTATTTTGAATTTCTTTAGCTGAAAAACCGTTTAAGTTTTTTTCTACTAAAGTTGAATTAATATAACTATTAGATCCATAAGCTAAATTAGATACGTTATAACCTAAAACTTGTAAATATGCAACCGTATAAGCAGCAGATTGACCTGTAGAACAGTTAACTAATATGTTTTTATCAGCAGGTAATGTGAAAAGGTTTGTTGTAGAAGCTAATGTTTTTGGTTGGTATTGAACCGCTCCTTTTATATGACCTAAGTTGTAAGTTTCAGCATCTGTATAACTAGCTATAAAATAATCCGCAGGATTTTCAAATGCTACTTCTGCTTTTACAATAAATTCTTTATAAGGTTTAGCAAATGCAGCAATTATACGTTCTTTTAATATTTCTTGCGCATCAGTTTTACCTGTTGATAATGTAGGTACGGTACCTTTTTCAGGCATTGAATTTGGCGTAGTTTCTACTTGGTCTGCAAAAGTATCAGTTGAATTTTTTGTCCAGATATTTT
The DNA here is from genome assembly GCA_965367745.1 of uncultured Flavobacteriaceae bacterium. Lineage (GTDB taxonomy): Bacteria > Bacteroidota > Bacteroidia > Flavobacteriales > Flavobacteriaceae > Lutibacter. The sequence goes on from CBDUKG010000015.1 coordinate 9,847, forward strand.
GAGCAAGCTCACTATCCCAAGAACTCATTCCCCATTTTAAGTTAAATACATTATTGTACCCTGCAAGTCTTAATAAACCAGCATAATAAGCGGCAGACTGACCAGAATAACATACAATTGTAATTTTTTCAAAAGATGCTGGGTCAATTTCATTTTCAAAATAGGTTAGTAATTCTGGACCTTTTACATTTACTGAATTTTTAATATGTCCATAATCAAACCAACTTTCACTTCTAATATCTAAAACTAAGTATCCTTTGTTTTTAAGGTTATCTTTAATTTCTGAAGCGTCAATTATTGCAGGAGCTAATTCACTATTAATAAAGTTACCATTTGCTTCTAAATATTGAACCAATATTTCAAACTCTGATGGATCTGACTGAATTGTTTGTTCATTCTTTTTAAAGCTACTTAATATAGTTATAGCTATAAAAAATACTGTTAAATATGATATTGTTTTTTTCATTCTTTAAGTAATTTTAATTTATTAATTTGTACTAATTGTTACACCAAAATTACTTATGAAAGGTTAATTTTTTTATGACTTTTATCAGTAAAATCTTATTAATAATTAGTCTGTTTAGTTACTTAAGTTACATATGTAAGTTACTGATTAACAATATGTTAAAAAAGAATTGATTGGTTTTGAAGATCTAATTTTTTAAGAGGCTTTTTTTTAATTTTAAAACTTGTTTTATTAATTTTTTTTTCAAAAAAGAAAGGAGTTGTAATGTGTTAAAAAATGCTTAAAAATTAAGCAAAAAAAAAGCTGTTTTATTTCTAAAACAGCTTTAAATAATTAAAACTAACAACCGCCTTCAACAGGCATTTTCTTTTTCTTTTTTATAGGAATTACTTTTTTAGGAGGTGCTTTTACAACCGGCTTAGGTTTTGTTTGTATGGCAGCCTTTTTTATAGATTCATTTATAAACGCATTAATATCTGCGACAGATTTTTCTACATCAATATTTTCTGTAATTAATTTATTTTGATTGTAGCTATTATAAATGGAGGCTATTTTTAAATTTTTAAAACCAAGTTGATAAAGTACCATGAAAGGTGCAACTACATCATTTGGATTAGTACTATATAAAACTACTGTTTTATTTTCCTCTAGTAATTTATTAAAAATTGAAGTATTTTCTTCATTTAAAATTTCAGGAGCATAAATATTAATAGCCTTATTTAAATGTCCTTTTTGAAATTCGAATTCATTTCTAGTATCAATTAAAACGTACTCTTTATTTTCAATATCTTTTAATGAAATTAAATAGTTATCGGTTGTAATATTTTCTAAAGTAGTTTTTGAATTTATAGCATACATATGAGTTGGTCTCTTATAAGTTAAAAGTCCAATAAGTACAACCAAAATAAAAAGTACTGATGCAATTGATATTCGTTTTGTTTTTTCTAATTCTTTCATCTGTCTATATTATTTTTTATTAACAACTAACATCCTCCCTCAACAGGCATTTTCTTTTTCTTTTTTATTGGAATTACCTTTTTAGGAATTACTTTTTTTACCACAGGTTTTTTAACTACTTTAATTTGCTCTGGGTAAACCACACCAAAGAACATACTAGCAGATTTTCTGAATGTGTACAAGTCAAATTCTTGAGCGGCCATAGTTTCAGTTGGCATAGGCGGATTAATTATTGTTTTATACCAATTGTTAATTCCTCCTTTTAAAACTTTAAGATTTTTGAAACTTAATCTGTTACCAAGAATCCAAGCTTGATCTGCGTAAAAATTATCGTTTGAAAAAAGAACTACATCATATTGGCTTTGATTTAAATACGTTAAAGAGTCTTCATCCAATAAATTTTTTAAAGGAATGTTGATGGCATTTGGTAAAGTATATTTATTAAATTCATCTTCGCTTCTAACGTCAATCAATATAAAAGAAGGATCTTGACCTATTATTTTGTTAGCTAATTCATCTGTTGAAATATAACGTTCTGGACTAACCGCATTACTTAATAACTCTTCAGGATCTATACCTTCATGTTTTTCATATTTAGGCAATAAAACTAGTCCACCTGCCAGTACTACAAATATTATGGCTAATATTGTGTACCTAAATGATAAAAATTTTGCTGTTTTTCTATTAACCATTTTAGTTTTTTTTATCTTAATAAAATATTTTTTTAACTCTTTTTCTTATCATGTCAGAAGCTGCAAAAGCTACAATTGCTATTATGGTAAATATAAAAGCAAACCAATACCTATTTACACCTAAAGAATCCATTAAAGTAATATTACCTTGAAAATATCCATCGTAAATTGGTTCAAATACGGTATATAATTCAGAAAATATAAAGATTCCGACCATAATACCAATTACATAAACTATGGCGTCAATTTTACCAATTGCAACTGCACATAAACTTGTACCTGGACAAAAACCTGCGGATACAAATCCTACACCCATAATAATACCACCAATAATAGCTCCCCATAAATATGTTGGATGAATGTATAATTGCTCCATGTTTAAATAGCCAAGATAGTCCATGTATAAAATACCGATTAATGCTACTAATGCGGCTGTAAAAAACACTTTTAGTACTGCAAAATCGTATCCATAAAATACTCCTGCTAATTTTCTAGAGGAAGAAAAACCAGAGGCTTCTAAAATAAATCCGAAGAAAATTCCTATTAGTATTGCTATAATATTGTTCCACTCGTAAGGAATTACTCCATTAGGAATTAAAGGTCCCATATATTTTTATTTTTTTAATTATTAAATCCAATTTTTTCTAAAGAAATAAGCTACTAAGAATCCTGTTCCAAAAATAGCCAGCATAGTTATAAAACCACCTGTCGATAATACTGCCATACCACTTAATGCAGCACCACTTGTACAACCACGTGCAATTTGTGCACCTATTCCAAATAAAATACCACCACCTAAGGCAAATATTAATCTTCTTTTACTTGTAATTTTTGGCGAGTGTTGCACTCTCCAACCAATTCTACCTGCTAATCCGCCAGATATAAATGCGCCAATTAAAACTCCAAGAGCTTCAAAAACCAACCAAGAATTAAGAGGTGATTTTTCTTCTTTTACAAATTTGCTGTAATATGCATTGTGCTCTGCATGGTTTGAAGCCAATGCATCAACAATTGTTACTACACCGCTTTTCATTGCACCACTAGCGCCTAAGCCTCTACCAGTCATGTAAAAAGTAAAAAGTATTAATATTCCAAGTAGAAAACCTCCAAAGTAAGGGTTCCAATATACATGTTTGTTTTTTTGATTGTCTATATTCATAATTTACTTTTTTTAATAAAGGTATCGTGTAATTTGTCCAGCTTCAACCATAACAAATCTAAAAACCAACCCACCAATTAATACTAATAGTGCTGGTATTGCAACAGGTATTTTATAACCAATAAGTTCTGTAAGTTCCAAAATAGCAGGAACAATAAGTCCTAAAATAATTACAAACCCAAAGAACATTAGTGTAAACTCACCACCAACTAATAATTGCATGGCTTCTAACTGTACTTCGGAACCTGCATACATTCCCATTAGCATATGAACAATTAACCCTAATTCAATAATAATTAAGATTAAATCAATTTTACCAAAAAGATGTTTTTCTTTAGCACTTTTAGCTAGTAAAATAATTGTAGCAGCTCCTGTTGAAAGTCCAGACACTAAAAATAAAGGCCCTAAAATGGCATTGTTCCAAAGTGGTCTTGCGTTAAAAGCTGATAATAAAATACCAGTATAAATTCCTAAAATAATTGAAAGTGGTATTAAAGCTATTGCCATATTTCTTCTATTTTTTTGAAGAAATTTTTCAAAGGTGTTTAAAAATTCAAAGTTTAATTTCCATTTTGGAAATAATTCAGAATAATAACTCATCACCCATAAAAATGAAATAGGAGTAATTACTAATAATACCCATGCTCCCCAACTCATTGGAGACTCTATTCTAATAGTTGTGTATAACCTCCAAAAATATAGTTTATGAGTTAAATCATAAAATAAAGCTAATAAACCTAAAGTTAAAGCTATTGGAGATACAATTGATGCAAATTTTACTGATGCAGGGTATTCTTTATCTTTCCCTAAAACAGTAATTAAACCTGCAAAAAATAGTAATCCAGCGGCTAAACCTCCTAAAAATAAATATACTGATATTGGCCAGTGCCATATTTCTAATGAAGGATCTATATTTGGAATATTTCTTCCACTTGTAAATAATTCTTCTTGCATAATTTTTAATTTATATTAAATAATAAACTTGAGGTTTAGTTCCAGCTTCAGGTGCCAGTGTTTTATGTTTTCTGTTTTTCAATAGTTTAGAAACTTCACTATTCGGATTGTCTAAATCTCCAAAATACATACACTTAGTAGGGCATACCGATACACAAGCAGGAAGTTGTCCTTTTTCTAATCTATGATGACAGAAAGTACATTTATCTACATAACCATCTGGGTGTTGATATCGTGCATCGTAAGGGCAAGATTCTATACAAGCACCACAACCAATACATTCATTACCAGTAACTAAAACAATTCCGTTATCTAATTGATGACTAGCGCCAGTTGGGCAACAACGTACACAAGGAGCATTATCACAATGGTTACAACGTTCAGATTTTAATTCTAATTCTATATTTGGATACGCACCATTTACAGTTTCTGTAATCCAATCTCTACAGTACCCAATAGGTACATCGTTTTCAGTTTGACAAGCAACAACACAATCGCTACATCCAACACATTTTAAAGTGTCAATTACCATTGCATATCTCATATCTCTATATTTTTATGTGGATTTTCAGTTAAAATTGTTACAAAATTTCCTCTCATACCTGTACCACCCATAATTGGATCTATAGCTACTTTAGAAATTAGTTGCGTATCGTTTATTCCTTTAGCATAAGCTCTGGTTAATTTTTTATTATCGTGACCAAAACCATGCACCATATATACAGAATCCCAACGAACTCTTTCAGTAACTCTTACTTTTATGGAAAACGTAGAGGTAACATCATCTTGATTTTTTAACCAAACGTATTGTCCCGTTTTTATACCTAATATTCTAGCTACTTTAGGGTTTACCCAAAGATCATTTTCTTTCTTTAAATCGTTTAGATTTGGGTTGTTTGCCGTTCTACTAAATGTATGCATTGGCGCTCTTCCATAATTTAAACGGTAAAAACCTTGAGGAGGTTCTGGATGTTTTGTATAGTTTGGAAGTGGATCGAAACCTAAATTTTTTAATTCTTTCGAAAACAATTCAATTTTCCCACTGGCTGTTGCAAATTCATAGGTTTTATTTTCATCCATATATAAAGGACCCGAAGTTCTTGGAAAATGTTTTACCCCAATTTTATTCATTTCTTCTAAAGAAGTTCCCATTTTTTGCAATTGCCATTCTATTACTTCTTTATAATCATCATAGTTGAAGTAATCTCCAAGGCCTAACCTTTCTCCAATTTGTTTTGCAACCCACCATCCTGGTTTAGAATCATATTTTGGTTCAACAGCAGGAACTCTTACAGCAATTGAAGGTTCTCTATTGGTTGCAGATCTAATTCCATCATAACGTTCTAAATATGTACATTCAGGTAAAACTACATCCGCATAACCTGTAACAGCCATAGGCATAGTATCCATTACAACAATAAACTCCATTTCATCCATTGCTTTTTCAAGTAATTCTTTTTGAGGAATTGATTTTGTAATATTTGTACCTGCTATCATCATAGCTTTTACCGGATATTTGTTGTCTTCACTTGGTATAGCACATTTAATAACTTCAGAGGTGATACCCATTTGAGCAATTGGATATTTTTCACAAATATTTCTCCAATCCCATTTTGGATGAGGGTATTTAGGTGCAGGGAATTTAGGCACTTTTATACTTTCTTTAAAGTAGAAACCACCTCTTCGTCCCCAAGAACCCAACAATGCATTTAAAATAGCCATTGCTCTTGCTCTTTGTGTATCATCTCCATACCAACTTACGTGACGACCCGGATGCACAATTACTGAAGGAGAAGCATTAGCCATTTTACGAGCTGTTTTTCTAATCTCTTCAGGTTTTATGGTGGTTATTCCATAAGCCCATTCTGGTGTAAAATTTAGAACGTGATCTTTTAGTTCATCAAAACCATTCGTATATTTTTTCACATAGTCTTTATCATATAGTTCTTCACTAATGATAACATTCATCCAAGCTAACATTAAAGCAATATCAGTTGCTGGTTTAATAGCTAACCAATGTTGCGATTTACTTGCAGCAGTTGAAAAACGTGGATCTACAGTTATAATAGTTGCACCATTATCAATTGCGTCAGACATTTCTTGCACTTGTGAATTGTGCATATTTTCACCAATATGTGAGCCAATAAGCACTAAACATTTGGTATCTCTAATATCAGTAGGTTCAGGCGATCCAACCCAAGAACCATATGTTAAAGCAAAACCAGCTTCTCGTGCACCTCTACATTGTGCATAAGCAGGTTCAGCAATGGTATCAGAACCATAGGCTTTAAATAAATGTTCTAAGTGGCTTCCAGGCGAACCATGTTTTAATAAAGCAAAAGATTCAGCCCCATACTTTTCTTTAACCGCTTTAAATTTTGAAGCAACTAAATCAAGAGCCTCATCCCAAGATGCTTCTCTAAAAGTTTGTTCACCGTTTACAGTGGTTCTTATTAAAGGTGTTTTTAATCGGTCTTCATCTGTGTACATTCCAACACCACCAGTTCCTCTTGGGCATAAGCGTCCATAACAATGAGGATCCGTTTCATTACCAATAATTTTTTTAATTGTACCTTCTTCATCTGTATATGTCCAAGCGGCACACTTCCAAAAACAAACTTCGCAATAAGTAGGAGTTCTTTTAAATGTTTTTGCAACATTTTCTTTAACAAGTTCATCTAAATATGAATTTGCTCCAAACATATTTAGCGCACTTGTTGTTGCTGCTACACCTCCTAAACCTAAAGCAGAAATTTTTATAAATTTTCTTCTTGAAGTAGTCATAAGTTTAAATATTTTTTTCTGATGTAAAGATATTTATTGAGGCATTTTTAGAGTATGACATAAGTCATAAAACCTAAAACAAACTAGTAACAATGGTTACATAACGAATTGATAAACATCTATTTATGTGTAACTAAAGTAACGTAACTATGTTCTGAATCTGATATTCAAATGGTTATATTGAGTAGATAAAATATTGTCACATATTTATTTATTGTAAATTTGTAGCACATTATTATTTATGAAATTAAAAGACGCTAAATTTTGGTTTTTAATAATAGCTGTAATAGCTATTACTATTTTTTTCTTTTTAAGAAATAAGGAAGTTCAGGATACTTATGTAAAAGTAAATGAATACACAAAAATTGAGAATATAGCCAAAGAATCTTGCTTAGAATGTCATCAAAACACAAAAGGTTATTCCAATTATCACAATCCAGAATTAATTGGTTGTATTAGTTGTCATTTAGGAAATCCAAATACTTTAGACAAGGAAGATTCGCATAAAGCTATGGTATTAATTCCTGGAAATTTATCAGATGCTAAAGTTACTTGTGGCGTATGTCATCCTAATGAATTAACTAAAATAGAAAACTCCTTAATGACTACCAATAGCGGACTTATAGCTGTTGATAAATATATTTTTGGGGAAGCGGATTCGCCAAATGGTCAGTATCATATTCAATTAATTGAAAATTCAGCTTCAGATAAACATTTAAGAGATTTATGTGCCAATTGCCATTTAGGAGCACAAAAGGAGGAATTTGGACCCATAACTCAGTTAAGTAGAGGAGGAGGTTGTAATGCGTGTCATTTAAATTATTCTGAAGAAGCAAAAGCGGATTTAGCAGCCTATATTTCTTCTGAAAAAAAAGAAGTACCACAGCACCATCCCGCAACAAATATTTTTGTTAAAGATGAACATTGTTTTGGGTGCCATAGCCGATCAAGCAGAATTTCAACTAATTATCAAGGTTTTCAAGAAACCTTGTTAGATGAAAGTGACGTTTTAAATAATAGTGCTTACAAGGTTATAGAAGACAAACGTGTTTATAAATTTATTGAAGAAGATGTGCATCATACCAAAGGAATGTTGTGTATAGACTGCCATTCTTCACATGAAGTAATGGGTGATGGCAAACGATATACGCACGAAGAACAAGCTGTAAAGGTTCAGTGTTCCGATTGTCATTTTAAAGAAAAACCAAATACGATTCCTTACGATTCTTTAGATGCTGAAAGTTTGTTGGTTTTTTTACATAGAGATTATAAACACTATGATAAAGAGGTCATTGCTGTTGAAAAAAGTGGTCATCCCCTAGTAAATACATTTATAGATTCTGTTGGAAATGCGTTTTTAATTGGTAAAAAAGACGGGAAATTACATCCCTTAAATCCGCAACCAGAAATTTGTTCGAGAGATAATGCACACAAGAATGTTAGTTGTGCCACTTGCCATTCTTCTTGGACAACACGCTGTATTGGCTGTCATAACGAATATGATAAAAACGAACCAAGAGCTTTTGATTTGTTAGATAGAAAGTACGGAAAAGGGCAGTGGAAAGAATTTGTTGCGGAGTTTTCATCATCACTTCCTGCAATGGGAGTTAGGGAAAATAGTGAAGGAAAACATATTGAACCTGCGGTTCCTGGAATGATTTTAACTATTGATAAAGGAAGTTATGCAGGAAAGGAACTAGGAGAAGATGTGTCATTTCATAGATTGTATGCGCCAAACTCTCCTCATACAACTACTTCAAATGTAAGAGATTGTAAAAGTTGCCATACAAATCCAGAAACATTAGGTTATGGAAAAGGAACATTATCTTTTGAAATTTCTGAAGGAAAAGGAACTTGGCAATTTACCCCAGAATATGAAAATAATCCAAATGATAATTTACCTGAAGACGCTTGGATTCCGTTTTTAAAAGAAGTTGAAGAAGGTACCGTAAATTCTACCAGAACCGATTTTAGACCATTTACTGTAAAAGAACAGCAACAATTGTTGTTGGTTGGAGCTTGTTTGCAATGCCATAAAGATGATTCTAAAGTAATGAAAGAGAGTTTAGTCATTGGTATTCAACCCCTATTGAAAAAATTAGAGAAAAGTTGTACATTGCCATTATGGTAAAAACTTAAAATTAAATGGTAAAAAAAATTGCTTTATTCGTATTCTTAATTGTTTCAATATTAGACATTATTGGAATTATTTTTAAAATAGATAGTCTTACTTTTATTTTTAAACCTTTTATTCTTTTAGCACTTTTATTTTTGTATTCTCAATCTGTTGAATTTAGAAATAAGTGGTATGCAATGGCATTGATTTTTTGTTTTTTTGGAGATGTGTTTTTATTGTATTCAGGAGAAAATGTTTTTAAATTTGGATTAGGTTTCTTTTTAATCGCTCACCTTATTTTTATTACAATTGTTGCAAAACGAATTGAAAAAATTTCATTTTTGAATGGTTTTATTTCAATAATTTCATTTAGTATTGTGCTGTTTTTACTGCTATTTTTATTGAAAGATTCCTTAAATGATTTATTTATACCAGTATTAATTTATGGAGTAGTTATATGCACTTTTGGTGTTGTTTCTCTTTTAGATTTTTTGAATACCAAAAGCAAAAAATCTTTATTAATGTTTTTAGGAGCAATAGTTTTTATTGTTTCCGATGCTATTTTAGCCATTAATAAGTTTTACAATGCAGCACTAGCTTTACAAGTTGCAGTAATGGTTACTTATATTTCTGCACAATATTTAATTTATAGTTCAATGGTTTTAGATAAAAAGAAAGAACATTAAAGATTAAATTTTTTATCTATAAAGGAATGTTTCCGTGTTTTCTTTTTGGTTTGTTTATTTCTTTATTTTCTAACATTTGAAAAGCTTTAATTAGCTTTCTTCGTGTGTTTTTCGGGTAAATTACTTCGTCAATAAAACCACGTCTCGCAGCTCTATATGGGTCTGCAAATTTTAAAGCATATTCTTCTTCCTTTTCTTTTAGTTTTTCTTCAGGATTATCAGCAGATTTAATTTCATTTTTAAAAATTATTTCAGCTGCACCTTTTGCACCCATTACTGCTATTTCTGCTGTTGGCCACGCAAAGTTCATGTCTGCACCAATATGTTTAGAATTCATTACATCGTAAGCACCTCCATAAGCTTTACGAGTAATTACAGTTAGTTTAGGCACTGTGGCTTCACTTAAAGCATATAATAATTTAGCGCCATTTTTAATAATTCCATTCCATTCTTGATCTGTTCCAGGTAAAAAACCTGGAACATCAACCAACACTAATAAAGGGATATTGAAGCAATCGCAAAAACGCGTAAATCTCGCTGCTTTTATAGAACTATTTGTATCTAAACAACCCGCTAATTGCATTGGCTGATTGGCAACAATACCAATACTTCTTCCTGCCAATCTGGAAAAGCCTATGATAATGTTTTCGGCATAGTCTTTTTGAATTTCAAAAAAGGAATCTTTATCAATAATTCCATTAATAACAGTGCGCATATCATATGGTTTATGAACATCTTCAGGAATTAAATCTATTAAATCGGGCCTTAATTCTTCGCCTAATTCATAGGGAAGCTTTTTTGTAGTTTCTTTATTATTTTGTGGTATATAACTCAATAATTTTTTTAAATCTTCTAAACATTGAATATCGTTTGCAGATGTTAAATGAGCTACACCAGATTTTGTAGCATGCGTTCTTGCTCCTCCTAATTCTTCGGAGGTGACTTCTTCATTTGTTACCGTTTTTACAACGTTTGGACCGGTTACAAACATATAACTGGTGTCTTCAACCATAATTGTAAAATCGGTAATTGCGGGTGAATAAACAGCACCACCAGCACAAGGGCCCATTATTGCAGAAAGTTGTGGAATAACCCCAGAGGATTGAACATTTCTATGAAAAATATCTGCATAACCACCTAAGGATCTTACACCTTCTTGAATACGTGCACCACCAGAATCGTTTAACCCAATGCAAGGTGCTCCAACTTTAACAGCCTGATCCATTATTTTACAGATTTTCTCTGCGTGTGTTTCGGATAATGCACCTCCGAAAACTGTAAAATCTTGAGCAAAAACATAGATCAACCTTCCTTCAATTGTTCCGTACCCAGTTACAACGCCATCACCAAAAATAATTTGATCCTCCATGCCAAAATCCGTTGTTCTATGTGTTACTAAAACGCCCATTTCTTCAAAAGAACCATCATCTAACAGATAGTCTATTCGTTCGCGTGCGGTTAATTTTTTCTTTGCATGTTGTTTTTTAATACGTTTTTCTCCACCACCTAAATGAGCTAAAGCAACTCTTACATCTAATTTTTCAATTTTTGTATCCATTTGTTTTTCCATAATAGTACTAATTGTAGGTGATTAATTATTTGGTGTTTTAAGTGTTTTTTGATCTTCGAGGTATATTTTAAGAGCTACTAAAGCTGCTAATTTTGCTTCTTCCTTAGTTGTAGCAATTAGTTTTTCTGGCGTAAAATAATTTTCGACAAAATGTGTATCAAAATCCCCACTTCTAAAAGCTTCGTGTTCACATACAAATTTTCCAAAAGGTAGTGTTGTAAAAGCACCTTCAACTTTATAGTTATCTATGGCATTAATCATTAATTGAATTGCTTCTTCACGTGTTTTTCCATATGTAATTAATTTTGATAACATAGGATCGTAATAAATAGGGATTTCTAAACCTTCTTCAAAACCATCATCAACTCTTATGCCTTCGCCAACAGGAATTTTATAAGTGGTTAAAGTACCAACACTTGGTAAAAAATCGTTTAAAGGATCTTCTGCATAAACTCTAAGTTCTAAAGCATGCCCGTTAATTTTTAAATGTTCTTGTTTTATAGTTATTGCTTCTCCTCTTGCAATATTAATTTGTTGTTCTACCAAATCTACACCCGTAATTAATTCTGTAACAGGATGTTCAACTTGCAGTCGTGTATTCATTTCTAAAAAATAGAAATTTAAGTCTTTATCTATTAAGAATTCTACAGTACCAGCTCCTAAATAATCGCAAGATTGTGCAACTTTAATGGCAGCTTGCCCCATCTTTTCTCTTAATTCGGGAGTTAAAATTGATGAAGGTGCTTCTTCAACTACTTTTTGATGTCTGCGTTGTACACTGCATTCTCTTTCAAAAAAATGAAGCACATTTCCATGGCTATCTGCCAACACTTGAATTTCTATATGACGCGGTGATGTTATATATTTTTCAACAAAAACAGCACCATTTCCAAAAGCAGAGGTTGCTTCACTAATTGCCCGATCCATTTGTTCTTGTACATCTTTTTCTTTTTCTACAACACGCATTCCTTTACCACCGCCACCAGCAGCAGCTTTAATTAATATTGGAAAGCCAATTTCACGTGCTATTTGTGCAGCTTCTTTTGGATCTGTAACAGCTCTGTCAACTCCAGGAACCATGGGGATATTATAATCTTTAACAGCATCTTTCGCTGCTAATTTATCACCCATCATTTTAATCGACTTAGATTTAGGACCAATAAATATGATGTTGTTTTGTTCGCATAATTCTGCAAAATCAGCATTTTCGCTTAAGAAACCATAACCAGGATGTATGCCATCAACATGTAGTTTTTTAGCAGCTTTAATAATTTTTTTTCCAACTAAATAAGATTTATTAGAGGGTGACTCACCAATACAAACAGCTTGATCTGCAAAGCGAACATGTGGCGCATTCCGGTCTGCTTCAGAATAAACGGCTACGGTTTTTATACCCATTTTTTTAGCAGTTTTCATAACTCTTATGGCAATTTCGCCTCTGTTTGCTATTAATATTTTTTTCATGTCAATACAATTTAAGCCATTTCAATCATTAATTCACCTTTTTCAACTGCTCCACCGCTTTTTACATTTACGCTTTTTATAATACCATCTTTAGGAGCTGTAATAGAATTTTCCATTTTCATCGCTTCTAAAATCATTAAGGTTTCTCCTTCTACAACTTCTTGCCCTTCTTTAACATTTACACTTAAAATTAAACCAGGCATTGGAGCTTTAATATTGTTGGCTTTTTTTGTAGTTCCAACCGAAAACCCCATTTCTTTAATCAACAGATCTAATTGGTTTTCAATTTTTACGGTGTAGTTATTTTGATTTACTTTAATAACAAATTCTTTTTTTGTAGCATTTGATTTTTTAAGTTCCACATTAAACGATTTGTTTTTATCAAGTACGTGAAATGTTGTGTCGGATAACTTTAAGAAGTCTAGTTTTTTGATGTCAGAATCTTTTAAATCAAATTCAAAAGATTCATTAATTTTCACTTTAAAATCCTTGTCCATAATGGTTTAGATAACTTTAAACGGTTTAAATTAATTCTGTAACTGTAAAGTTTTAAATTTTTATTTAAAAAAATGATGACTTAAATCAGTTTAAATCTTATATTTTTAGCATTTATATTAAATATTAGGATTTAAAAAATTTCAACTATTGGTATACAATATTATAAGTATATGACGCTTATACGTTTAACATGATTTTAGAAATTGTAATAAAAAATTATGTGTGTGATATTGATACTTTTACTACTAAAACGAATTCGTTGTTAATTTACCATATAAATAAGAAAACTGAGTTGTATTAATACCTTCATATCTAAGTTATATTTGTATTAAAATATTTAATATAAGATTATTATGAGTTTAAAGAAACAATATTTAAAAAGTAAACCAGTTTGTAAAGTAACTTTTTTAATGAATAAAGAAGCTGCTTTGGGAGCTGAGAAAGTTGATTTATTAGGAGAGTTTAATAATTGGAATACTGCAGAACCAATTATTATGAAAAAATTAAAAAACGGTTCTTTTAAAGTTACAATTGATTTGCCAGCAGCGCAAGAATTTCAATTTAAATATTTATTAGACGGTGAAAAATGGGTAAATGATGATAGCGCTGATAATTATGTAAATAGTGGATTAGGTGCTGAAGAAAATTCAGTTGTAGTATTATAACCGTTATTTCTAAATTAGTGATATAAAAAAAGAGAATTTGAAGCCAAATTCTCTTTTTTTTACTACTAACTAAAAAAATCAAAAACATTACTTATTTCAACTAAGTAATGAAATATGGGTCAAAAGTAAACCTAAATAAGAGTATTTTCTATGATTTTTATCATATTTGATTAAATTTTTTGAATTATTTTTTTTTCTACAAATAAGTCTCGCATTTTCACTTTCTAAATATACCTACTTTTTAGTTGTTTTCCTTTCTGCACGAATTATTCAGTGCAAATATTTATTTATATAAAATTTAAATTATATTTGTTGAAATTAATATAAACGTATTTTATACGTTTAATAACTAAATGTTTCAGAAAATATAAATTTTATTATGAATACGGATTTACAAGATTACTCGCATAAAAGATATAATATTTTAACTGGAGAATGGGTGTTGGTTTCTCCGCATAGGGCTAAACGACCTTGGCAGGGACAAAATGAGGCTTTAAATAAAGAGGTTCGTCCATCACATGATAAAAATTGTTATTTATGTGCTAAAAACACACGAATTAATGGTGAAGTAAACCCTGATTATAAAGGAGCTTTTGTTTTTACTAACGATTTTGCAGCACTTCAAAAAGATTCTAAATCATTTAGTACAACTGACGGATTGTTGAAAGCAGAAAGCGAAACTGGAATTTGTAAAGTAATTTGCTTCAGTCCAGATCACTCAAAAAGTTTAGCTGAAATGTCTATTGATGCTATTGGAGAAGTGGTTGATACTTGGAAACAGGAATACGAACTTCTTGGAAAGCAAGAAACTATTAATTATGTTCAAATTTTTGAGAATAAAGGCGCTGTAATGGGTTGTAGCAATCCGCATCCACATGGTCAAATTTGGAGTCAGTCTTCTTTACCTAATGAAGTTTACAAAAAAGATGTAAAGCAATTAGAATATTTTCAAACTAATAACCGCACAATCTTAGAGGATTATGTAAAACAAGAATTAAAGATTAAAGAGCGAATTATTTTTGAAAATGATGCTTTTGTAGTTTTAGTGCCATTTTGGGCAGTTTGGCCTTTTGAAGCTATGATTTTACCTAAAAAAGCACAACAAAATATTAGCTGTTTAACTAAAGAAGAAGGTAAACAATTTGCTGAAGCTATTTCTGTTTTAACAAAAGCGTACGATACATTATTTGATTGCTCTTTTCCATATTCTAGTGGAATACACCAAGCACCAACAAATAATAAAGACAATAGTCATTGGCATTGGCATATGAGTTTTTATCCTCCGTTGCTCAGAAGTGCAACTGTTAAAAAGTTTATGGTTGGATACGAAATGTTTGGCTCACCACAGCGCGATATTACAGCTGAAATTGCTGCTCAACGATTAAGAGAATTAAAGAAATAACGTAAAATAATCGTCCTATAAAAATATATACACTAGAACATCTTGTTACTTAACTAAGACTTTTTCACTTCAATATAATGCCATTTATCTTGTTGACTAAATTCTAAGTTTTCTTTGGTAATTATTTCAAGCGGAGAATATATTTTTTGTTGTGGAATCGTATTCTGAATTAAATAATCAGTCATAATATTAACTGATTTAAACCCTTGATTAAATGATTTTTGAGAGATTAAAAAGGTGATTTTGTCATTCTTTAAATAAGTAACATTTTGCTCTGTTGTGTCAAACCCGATTAAACTTAAATTTTTTAATTTTTCTGAATCAATACAACTAGAAATTGTTGAAATTCTACTCGAAGGAACCAAAACACCCGTTATATTTTTATGGTTTTCAAAAATTGCTGTTAATTGTTGTTTTACCAATTCAAGATTCGTTAAATCTTCAAAATTTAATGACACTGAATTAAAAGGAATGTTATTTTTATTAAAATAGGAATTAAATCCTCTAATTCTACCTTCTATTAGGTTATTATTGTATAGTTTAGATTCAATATCGGTAATTAAATAGGTCGCCTCTTTTCCTGTGCATAAATGCATTAATTTTCCTGATAAATATCCACCTTTATAAGAATCTTGACCAATAAATGAAATATTATTGAATCCATTCATTTCAATATTTAGGAAAATATATGGGATCTCTTTTTCTTCTAACAAACCTACCATTATTTCAGTCTCATTTAAAAAGAGAGGGGTAAGTATCACGGCTTCAGGGTTACCATCAATTAATCTCTGAAAACTTTCTAAGTACGATTTCTTATTCAATTGATTAAAAGTGAATTTGTTCACTTCAATTCCAAAGCTTAACACTTCTTCAGCAGCTTTTGAAATACCTAATAATGGTGATTTCCAAAATAAATTATCAGCATCAAAATCTGGAATTAATACAGATAAATTATACTTCTTTTTCATGGCCAGAGATCTGGCAAGAATATTAATTTTAAAATTATTTTCTTCTAAAATTTTTTGAACTCTGTTTTTAGTTTTTTCTGAAACACCATCTCTACCATGAATAACTCTATCAACAGTTCCCACTGAAACATTCGCAATCTCTGCAATTTCTTTTATTGTAATCATAATTTATTCAAAATCAACACAAATATTAAAAAAATATATTGATAATACCGCCAAAATTAGAAATAATTACTATTTTTGTGTGCGCACACGAAAATACATTTCTTATTAAATTAGAAATGTAAAAGCTAAAAAGGTAAACATTTAAGAAAGCGGTTAACTAAATAAAAAGAGAATTAACAAAATTAAATATATTAAGAATGAATTTATTTAAAATAGATCACAAAGTTATATTAATTACTGGTGGAGGTGGAGTTCTAGGAGGTCAAATGGCTTCTTATTTATTAGAAAATGGAGCTACAGTTATTATACTAGATTACAAACAAGAAATTGTAGATGTTGCAATACGTAATCTGAAAAAAGTGAGTGAAAAAGTAGCAGGTTTTGTTTGTAATGTAATGGAAGAAGATAGTTTAAAAGAAATTTCAGATGAAATTATTTTAAAGTTTGGTAAAATTGATGTTTTGATTAATGCTGCTGGGGGAAATATGCCTGGCGCTACCATTGGAGAAAATCAAACTATTTTTGATGTGAATATTGATCATTTTAAAAAAGTGGTTGATTTAAATTTATTCGGAAGCATATTACCAGCCTTGGTTTTTGGTAAAGAAATGGTGAAAAATAAACAAGGAGTTATTATAAATATTTCTTCTATGACAGCGCAAAGTGCCATTACAAGAGTTGTTGGTTATTCGGCCTCAAAAGCTGCAATTGATAATTTTACAAAATGGATGGCTGTTGAAATGGCAACAAAATTTGGAGAAGGATTACGCGTAAATGCGATTGCACCAGGATTTTTTATTGGAAATCAAAACAGAGATTTGTTAATTAATAAGGAAACCGGAGCATATACAGATAGAGGTGATACAATTATTAGAAATACACCAATGAAACGTTTTGGTGAAACTGAAGAATTAAATGGATCTATACATTATTTATGTTCAGATGCATCCAAATTTGTAACAGGAATTGTAGTACCAATTGATGGTGGATTTAGTGCCTTTAGTGGCGTTTAAAATATAGAATTATGGAACAAACTTGGAGATGGTACGGACTAAATGATCCCGTAAAATTATCAGATATAAAACAAGCAGGAGCAACAGGAATTGTTTCCGCACTGCATCAAATTCCAAATGGAGAAATTTGGAATGTTGAAGCCATTAAAGAACGAAAAGCAGTAATTGAAAATGCAGGATTTAATTGGAGTGTTGTGGAAAGTATTCCAGTGCATGAAAATATAAAAACACGTTCAGGGAATTTTCAGCACTATATTCAGAATTACAAAAAAAGCATTCAAAATTTAGCAACTTGTGGAATAAACATCGTTTGCTATAATTTTATGCCAGTATTGGATTGGACACGAACTTCGTTAGATTATGAAGTTGAAGACGGCTCTAAAGCATTGCGTTTTGATGTAACAGCGTTTGCGGCTTTTGAATTGTTCTTATTGAAACGGCCAGGAGCTGAAAATAATTATTCGCAAGCACAGCAACTAAAAGCAAAAGCTTATGTTGATTCACTTTCAGAAGGAGAAAAAACAGCATTAATTAATAATATTATTGCAGGTTTACCAGGTGCTGAAGAAGGCTATTCGTTAGAACAATTTCAACAAATATTAAATACCTATGCTGAAATTGATGCACAAAAATTAAGAGAAAATTTGGTTTCATTTTTAAAAGAAATAATACCAGTTGCTTCTCAAAACGAAGTACTTATGTGTATCCATCCAGACGATCCACCAATGCCAATTTTAGGATTGCCAAGAGTGGTAAGTACAGAAGCAGATTATGCGTATTTATTTGAACAAGTGCCAAATAGAGCAAACGGAATTACATTTTGCACAGGTTCTTTAGGTGTTAGAGCCGATAATAATTTGGTGCAAATTTTTAAACACTTTGCAGATAGAGTTCATTTTTTACATTTAAGAAGTACCCAAAGAGATGCTGAAGGAAATTTTCATGAAGCGAACCATTTAGAAGGAGATGTGGATATGTACAGTATCGTAAAAGAAGTGTTGCTAGAGCAAAAAAGAAGAATTTCTTTAGGAATGAAAGATGCTTTAATTCCAATGCGCCCAGATCACGGACATCAAATGTTAGACGATTTACATAAAAAAACGAATCCGGGTTATTCTGGAATTGGTAGGTTAAGAGGTTTAGCAGAGTTGAGAGGACTTGAATTAGGGATTTCAAAAAGTTTATAAAAATGAATCATATAAATTCAAAAACATTTATCACAGATAATTTTTTATTGAATTCAAAAGAGGCTGAAATTTTGTATCATGAATATGCAAAAGATATGCCTATAATTGATTATCATAACCATCTTTCAGCAAAACAAATAGCTGAAAATAAACCAGTAGAAAATATTACAAAGGCTTGGTTAGATGGCGATCATTATAAATAGCGTGGAATGCGTGCCAACGGAATTGAAGAGCACTATATTACAGGATCTTCATCTTTAGAAGCACGTTTTGAAAAATGGGCTGAAACGGTTCCGCAAACATTGCGTAATCCGTTGTTTCATTGGACACACTTAGAATTGAAGCGTTATTTTAATATAGATGAAGTTTTACAACCAAGTAATGCAACAGAAATTTATAACAAAGCAAACGCCATTTTAGCAGACAGAACTCCTGCGCAATTATTAGAAGTTATGAAAGTGGAAGTGGTTTGCACTACAGATGATCCTACGGATGATTTACACTACCATAAAGCAATAGCCAACCAGAATTTTTACACAAAAGTATATCCAACTTTTAGATCTGATGAATTGTTTTTTATTGGACAAGAAAAGTTTATCCCATATTTAAATAAATTAGGTTCAACATTAAATTTTGAAATAACTTCATATAAGGATTTCATAAAAGCAATTGACCAAAGAATTGAGTTTTTCAATGAAAATGGATGTCGTATTTCCGATTTTGGAGTTGGAGAAGCATTGATTATTGAAGATTATTCAGAAGAAGAAATTGCTCTAATTTTCGCTAAAAGATTAAACGGAGAGCAGCTTTCAACCTTAGAAATTAATAAATATAGGTCAAGTATTTTTATTCATTTAGCAAAACAATATCATAAATTTGATTGGGTACAACAGTATCATTTAGGACCGATTAGAAATAATAATTCTAAATTGGTTGAAGAAGTTGGTTTAGATGCAGGATGCGATTCTATTGGCGATTTTCCAATGGCAACCTTTATGTCGAAGTTATTTAATACGCTAAACTCAACAGATCAATTAACAAAAACAATTACCTATAATTTAAATCCATCACAAAATGAAGTATTTGCTACAATGATGGGGAATTTTCAAACAGGTGGAATTCCAGGGAAAATGCAATGGGGATCTGGTTGGTGGTTTTTAGATCAAAAGGACGGAATGGAAAAACAATTAAACACCTTATCAAATATGGGGTTGTTAAGTCGTTTTGTTGGAATGTTAACCGACAGTCGTAGCTTTTTATCATTTCCGCGACACGAATATTTCAGAAGAATACTTTGCAATTTAATTGCCGAAGATATTAATAAAGGGTTGGTTCCAAACGATATTCCTTTTTTAGGAAAAATGGTTCAAAATATTTGCTATAACAATGCGGTATCATATTTTAAGTTCAAATAAGATTACAAGATGCAATTCATTATATTTTAAATTATATAATTTTTTTTTGAAAAAAATACCAATTTTACTACTACTTTTTTTAGGATTCGTTTCCTGTAAAGAAGAGTCAACTACAAAAGTGTTGTATTTAGCACACAGTTTGCCTCAAACGCATCCAGTACACAAAGGAATCTTAGAATTTCAGAAAGCACTAGAAACAAAATCTAACGGAACGTTAAAAGTTAAAATTTTTCCTGATGCTCAATTAGGCTCAGAAAGAGAAGTGTTGGAATTATTACAAATTGGAAGTGTCGCCGCCACTAAAGTAAGTGCTGCCACATTATCTAATTTTGTGCCCGAATATCATATTTTGGGAATTCCGTACTTGTTTAGAGATCAAGAACATCGATTTAATGTTTTAGAAGGACCAGTTGGTAAATCAATATTAGCGAAAGGAAGTAAATTTTGGCTACGAGGTTTGTGTTATTATGATGCAGGAAGTAGAAGTTTTTACACCAGTGAAAAAGCCATTAGAACACCAGAAGATTTAAAAGGCCTTAAAATTAGGGTTATGAACAATCAAATGGCAATTAATATGGTAAACTCTATGGGAGGCTCTGCTACACCATTAGCTTATGGAGAATTGTATACAGCGATTCAACAAGGCGTTGTAGATGGTGCTGAAAACAATCCACCATCATTTGTATCTTCAAATCATTATGAAATTAGTAAATATTACACTTTAGACGAACATTCTGCCGTTCCAGATGTATTATTAATAGGAACAAAATATTGGGATAAATTATCTGAAGACGAAAAAATATGGGTGCAAGAAGCCGCAGACGAATCTTCAGAGGCTCAAAAAAAGTTTTGGAATGATTCTGTTGAAGAATCTATGAAAATAGCGAAAGAAGCAGGTGTGGAAATTATAATTCCTGAAAAATCATTATTTGCTGAAGAATCTAAATCAGTTTTAAAAGAATTTATGGTTAAATATCCAGAAATGGCCACATTAGTTAATCAAATAAAAGCAGAATAATTATGAATAAATCTGAACTAGTTTTTAATAAAGTGAACCTGATTTTAGAGAAAGTTTTAATAGTAATATTTGCATTGTTGGTGTTAGATGTGTTGTTTCAAGTTTTTTCAAGATATATTTTGGGTACTTCTTTTACTTGGACTGAAGAGTTTGCACGATTTTCTTTAATTTGGTTAACCATTTTAGGAGCAGCCTATCTAAACGGAAAAAGGGAACATCTTTCTATGGATTTTTTGTATCAAAAATTCTCTGAATCAAATAAAAGAAAAGCATCTATTCTTATTGAGGTATTAATTTTTCTATTTGCATTAATTGTAATGGTTGTTGGAGGCTTCAATTTGGTTTACACAACATTACATTTAGAGCAACTTTCGGGAACACTTCGAATTCCTTTAGGTTATATATATGCAATAATGCCATTTAGCGGATTGTTAATTATGTGCTTTTCTGTGTATCACATTTCAACTATTTATTCAAACAAAATAAAAAATTAATTATGAGTATAGAAATTATTAGTATCATCGTTTTGTTTGTTAGTTTTTTTACACTTTTGTTGTTAAAAGTTCCTGTTGCTTATAGTATTGGAATTGCAACAACGTTAAGTCTTTTGTTGAATATTGATAAATTACCAGGTTTAACAACCATTGCCCAACGAATGACTACGGGGATTGATAGTTTTGCCTTATTAGCTATTCCGTTTTTTATTTTAGCAGGTGAAATTATGAAACGTGGAGGTATAGCCAATCGACTCATTAATTTTGCAAAATCTTTGGTGGCGAGTTTACCCGGAGGTTTGGCGTATGTAAATGTACTGGCATCTATGCTTTTTGGTGCAATTTCGGGTTCTGCGCTCGCAGCAGCTTCAGCAATTGGATCAATTATGACAGATAGAATGGAAGAAGAAGGCTATCCAAGAACATTTAGTGCTTCAGTAAATATCACGTCTTCAACAACGGGTTTGTTAATTCCACCAAGTAATATTCTTATTGTTTATGCTTTAGCGAGTGGAGGAACAGCCTCGGTAGCAGCCTTGTTTATTGCAGGTTATTTACCAGGTATTTTATTAGGTGTAGCAATTATGGGTTATATAGCTTTTGTTGCAATTACTAAAGGATACGCTAAAGGAAAAAGAGCAACATTATTTGAAGTATGGACGTTTTTTAGAAAGGCTTTTTTCAGTCTTATGTTATTGGTAATTGTTGTTGGAGGTATTGTGGCAGGTATTTTTACAGCTACAGAAGCATCTGTAATTGCAGTGCTTTATGCGGCAGTATTAGCTTTGATTTATGGTGATATGAAAACCAAAGAATTTCCTGAAGTATTATTAGCTAGTGCAAAAACAACTGCCGTAGTTATGTTTTTAATTTGTACATCTATGGCAATGTCTTGGTTGTTTTCTTTTGAAGGAATTCCAGAAATGATAAGTACTTTTCTGTTAGAACAGTTAAATAATAAGTTTGCAATCTTTTTAGCTATAAATATTATCTTATTAATTATAGGAACATTTATGGATATGACGCCTGCAGTTTTAATATTTACACCTATTTTTCTTCCAGTTGTTACTACGCTAGGAATGGATCCAGTGCATTTCGGAATTGTAATTGTATTGAATTTATGTATTGGAATATGTACACCGCTTGTTGGAACGCTACTCTTTGTGGGTAGTGGAGTTGCAAATGTTTCCGTTACACAAGTTATAAGGCCCTTGTTACCATTTTTAGCAATAATGGTTATTGTATTAATGTTAATAAGTTTCATTCCAGAAATATCAATGTTTTTACCTAGGTTATTTAATCTTTAATTATAGAGCAAAGCTTTGGAGTTTTTGTGATGATGCTCATAGAGAAGGAACCAAGACCGCGTTAACAAGTTATTGCGATGTAGTTTTGGTTTTTTTAAAAAAGACAATTATTATTTTAATTTTAAATAATTGTCTTGCTAAATTTATCATAAAAAACACAAGCAACATTGCCACAATAAATCCATAACACAGCATTTACTATAAAAAGGCTGTTACATTTTAAGCATTAAGAAAAGCATTGAAACATGATAACTATCATATTATTTATAATTCATATGTTATAAATTTGATTGCTTTTATTTCTAATGCTATGGATTTTAACAATAGCAAGAATTTTTTTACGCACCTTATCCAGACAATTTTTGGGAATAAAATCACATACTATGAAGATATAATAGAGATGTAGCAAATTACCAGAAAAAACTATAAAAAAATGACAAAACTTATTATTACAAGATCTTCCGAATGGAATAATAGAGCAAGAAATTATGGTATCTACCTTGATAATAACAAAATAGGAACGATAGCTAACGGGGAAACTAAAGAGTTTGATATTGATTCTGGAAATCATAAAATTAACGGAAAAATTGATTGGTGTACAAGCCCAAAAATTGAATTTTCAATTCAAGAAAATGAATCCAAGGAAATTGAAATGGGTGGATTTAAATATGGGAATATTATTATGCCAATTGGATTAGGGATTATGTTAATTATTCTATTAATAACCTTCTTATTTAAAATTGAATCGAATATCTTAATACTTTTTAGCGGAATTGGATTTTTATATCCTTTATATTATATGACTCTTGGGAAAAATCGATATTTGACGATTAGAGAAAAGATCTGATAAAAAAACGTGCAACAACAATGGCTAAAAAAATTGCTACATTTTATGATAAGAGAAATCCGACAGACATATAAACCAAATAACAAACAATAGAAAATTACGGTTTTTCAATAGCAATTTTCTTTAGTTTAAGCCATTATAGCCAATTTTTGAAATAATTTATTAAATGTGAATAAAATGAAAACTATAAAACTTTTATTGATAGTCTTTACAATAATTTCATTTTATAATTGTAAAGAAACAACCAACAAACCTAATTTAGAAACTTCACTGAAAATAGTAAAACCAAACGATAGTTCTATTATTGGTATATGGAAACATATGAGCCCAAATGGACCGGTGAAAATAAATTTTAAAGAGGATGGAGTTGTAGAAACAGATTTAGGAGATGATAATACGGTTGATGTAATTTCAAACTATGTTGTAAAAGCTGATACTATAGAGTTCTTTGATAAAGATGGAAAATCTTGTCCTAATTCTGGAATTTATAAAGTTTATAATAGAGGATATACGGTTGCTTTTGATGTTTTAGATGACCTTTGTAATGGAAGAATTAAATCTACATCTGGGTTTTGGGTGAGACCTAATCATATGGAACAAATTAGTCAATTGAATACAATAATAGAAAAAACAAACGATATTGAATTTATATTACATAGAGGAAGAATGTATTTAGCTTTAACAAACTATAAATTGGCTAAAAAAGACTTTAACACATACATAAAAAAAGATTCTTCAGATGCAAAAGTATTTATAAACAGAGCTGCAACAAGGTTTCCAAACGGATTTAAAGGAATTGTTTATGATTGTAATAAAGCGATTGCTTTAGATTCAACCGACAAAAACGCATATTTTTTAAGAGGTATAGCATATTATGGATTGGATGAAAAGCAAAAGGGATGCGATGATTTTCAAAAATCTATTGATCTGGGGTTTGAAATATTAAAAGAGGCTGAGTATAACAAATGCAAGGAATATTGGTAGCAGAAATTATATAAAAGCCCGATAATACTAATCAAAAAGAATAACAATGACTTTTGAAGATTTAGGATATAATTCTGATTTAGAAAAATATAGAAAAGAGCTTAACTTAGATGCTTTTAAAATTGGTCGAGTAATTTTAGAGCATAAGGATAGATATATAGTTAAAACTAAAAATTATGAATATGATTCTGAACTTATTGGTAATTTAAGATTTACAGCCAATTCTAAAAACGACTTACCCGTTGTGGGTGATTGGGTTGCTATTTCTGAATATGATAACAAGAAAGCGCTAATTCATTCGGTTTATCCAAGGCACTCTATACTTGAAAGAAAAGCTGTTGGTAAATTTGGACAAACTCAAATAATTGCAACAAATATTGATTTTGCATTAATTGTTCAATCTGTTAATAGAGATTTTAATATAAACAGAATAGAACGTTATTTAACAATATGTCATTCCTCTAAAATTGAACCAATTGTTGTTTTAAGTAAAATTGATTTGATTGAAAAATCCGAATTGGACAAAATAGTAGCGCAGCTACATAAAAGAATAAAAGGTATTTCAATTGTTGCAGTAAGCAACGAATCTCAAATAGGGCTAGACAAAATAAAATCCATATTAATAAAAGGAAAAACATACTGTTTATTAGGTTCTTCAGGAGTCGGAAAATCTACACTTATTAATAATCTCGTTGGTGAAAAATTAATGTTAACAGGTGAAATTAGTGAGAGCATTGACAGAGGAAAGCATATCACCACTCACAGAGAATTAATTGTTACCGAAAATGGAATTTTAATTGACAATCCTGGAATGCGAGAAGTTGGAATTACGAATTCAACTGCTGGATTAGAAATTACATTTGATAAAATTTCAGAACTATCTCATAAGTGTAAATTTAATGATTGTACACATACAAATGAAAAAGGTTGTGCAATTTTAGAAGCAGTTGAAAACGGAGAAGTTGACTCTGAATCCTATTTAAATTTTCTAAAAATGGAACGTGAAAAAGA